>NZ_JAHHUL010000008.1 GCF_019008365.1 Phosphitispora fastidiosa
TCAGGAGCCGTATACGAGGCCCGTACGTACGGTTCTGTGAGAGCGAAGAAGTCGGGAAATTATTCCCGACTTCTAGCTACTCGATTATCTTATGAAAAATTAAATGTTCCTTATTTCTCGCATATTACATCGGCGAAATCAAAGAACAAATGGTTCAGTTCAATCTGTCCTATATCGGGAGCAACATACACGCAAGCATAAACATAATATTGGGAGTTTTCGTTCTGCATCAGCGTAAATTGGGAAGCTGTTGCTCCTTTCAATAAGGAGCCTTGAAGTTTATCAATTTTATCTGCATTTTCAGTAATATCAATGGCTCGTACAACATAGCCAAACATAATATTTTGTAGGTAGTAGGAGGAATATTTAGGATGTGGATTAGGACTGAAGAATCGCTCCACCCCCTTCGTTATATAATTTTGATTAAGTGTGATTGAGCCGTCAATACGTTTACATTCGATAATATAATAGGCTTTTTCATCTCGAAAGTAGTCCCCGGAAATAACTTTGATATCCGTTCTTCCAATATAATGGTCGGTCTCTCTATCATAGTGTTCCGGCGATTGAGGCTCATATCGGAAAATACCCGGTTCTGTGTTTAGGTACACAGCAATCAATCTGTTGGTGATAGCATCCTCATTGTTTTTCAACAGGTTGTCTGTAGCAATACAATCCACTTTCATTTGTTTACTGCATTTGGTAAGATGGGCAATTATGACATTTATGATACCGATGTCAAACGCGCTGTTTATTGTCTCGTTTTTGAAACCTCCCATCAGTTTTCCCCTCCATTTTTTCTGGAAAGGATTTGATCTGTTAATTCCATTAAATCGAGTCTTGCTATTGCAGGATGCCAATTCTTATAATAATTTGGCTTGATGATATAGAAAGAATGTTCATCAAAGTACATGATATCCTTGAGCCAATAAAATAGTTCGTTCGTTTTATGTGCAGATAATTTTGCGAACATCTTTTTCTGATTGTCGGTATTGTCATCTACGACCACCAACCACTCAGCAGGTTTTTCGTCGAGAACAATCACCTCAATAGCCCCATAATGTTTTGAGACAGTAGGGTAGACGTTTATTTGCATATATTTTTCCGCGCCTAAAAATATTTCTGACAAATAGTTATAGAAAGACTTCCCATATATTTCATAGTCCGGTATAGTCGCTTTACGTTTAGCATCGGTATCATTTTTTCCTGTTAGTTGCGGTGTTTGTATGCGAAGGGCATAATCAACAAACTCATTTTCAGACAATCCAAAGGCTTTAAGAATTGTCCGGTTGAGTATATCAATTTCATCAGAAGCATCTGTACTGGTGATGAAGCCGTCATCTTGCCTTTTAATTGCTTGTATATGTTCAACTTGTCTCGCGATGTCTTCGCTAAAAACAAAGGGAAAAGACAACACCTCTCCTATTTGGCGTTTTTCTCTTTCAATTCCTATAAATGAACCAAGCATGAGATTAAAATAAGCATATAACTTTGAGTTTAATAATCCAACGGCATTAAGCAAGAATGCTTTCTGGCTTAACGAACCCTTGATCGCATAGACAACCTCATGAAACACAAAATCAACTTCAGAGTATACCGCCTCCATTGTATAATCTGTCATATCAGGCCCCTGCATGACGAGACAATATGGCGCACGAAATAAAGCTTCATTACGCGGCCTGTGTATTTTTTGCTTTGCGAAAGGCGACGTATTGTTTTCAAATAGCACAAAGTGATTTATTGCGGTTCTTGAGTCAAGGAGCGGACGCCCCAAAAGATGGGATGCAGGATTTAAATCCCCATCATTATATTGCACCCCTGTCCCTTTTATAATGGGAGGGTGCTGATTTTTAATACTTTCTTCTAATGTCTTAGTTGTTGTTTTCAGTTTGCGTATGGTATCGATATCACCCGTTAATCCGTAAACTAAAGTTTTCCATGCCCAGTCATTCTCTATCAGCAATTTCTGCTGTACACTTTTAACATCAGTCTTGTCTAAAACGATAATATTGAACAATCGGAAGAACTCATTTCTTTTCATAGAAATATGCTCAAACCTGTTTTCTGTCTGATTCTCATCTGAAAAATTGTACGTCAAAACAATAGCAGGAGCTTCTGCGTTTTTGAACACAAGCTTCCTAACCGACGATAGCTCAATTACACTCTTTATTTTTATGTTTGTTAGTAAATACTTGCGGAATTTCTTTGAAGGACCGCTTTGCATATAGAGCATTTTGGAGTGCAGAACAAAACAACACGTTGCGTTTTCTTTGTTGAAATCTTTTGAACGCAGAATAAATGCTCGGCAGGTATCATTATTTTGCATATACTGCATATGTCCATGCTCTCGGCAATAGTCCACATGCTTACCCGGTTTGCTCCCCCAAGGCGGATTGCCTATTATAAAGTCAAAAGGAGTTTTTTGTAAGGTCTTCAATCCATCTTCATCGAAAAAATCGCATACCAACAAATTAGTCCCTCTCAAATTAGGCAAAGGGAACTGTTTTAGGGTTTTGGGGTTTTTATAATCCAACACAGCCAAGTAAAGCGAGAATATCGCTACATCAATGGCACTCGGATTAAGGTCAACACCAAAGATATTATTTTTTAACGTATCACATAAAAGGTCATCGTTTTCGGTATACAACTCGCCGTTTAATTTACTTTCAATCATGCGACGATAACTATCTACTAAGAATACCCCCGAGCCACAGGACGGGTCGAGAATCTTACAAGACTCATTATTTTGAATATGTTTATCTATCGTCATATCAAGAATGTAGTCAACTAAATATTTGGGCGTATAGAAAGCATTATCCTTGTCCCGTGCTTCTTCCCCAAGAAGAATTTCATAAATATTGCTAATCAATTCAACCGGGATTACATTAAAATCATATAAGGCGAAAAGGGATAGCTGTCCTGAACGTGTAGAACTATCAGCGGACAGAAAATCCTTTAGTTCCCTGAGTGCTGATTCTGTCAGGTTGTCTGGTGTCTCGCTGTCAAGTTCAAAAAGGTTTCCGTTAAATTTGCCCTTCAAATGAGCAAAAAGTTTGTACAAAGCAACCCTATCGCTTAGCAATGCCAGCAATGCTTCCCTCGAAACCGCAACATCGGAAGAAAAGCCTGGGCAGTCTAAGTCTACACCACGGTCAATTAAATATCGAATAAATATCAAGCGAAGCACAAGTTTAGTCGCAAATGTTACTTTGTGGTCGTTCCTTAATTTGTCCGTAAGGTAAGTAAGGTTATCTAATAACGCATCATTCAGCTTTTTGCCGCTAAACTTTTGGGAATACTTCTCCCAAAAGCTATGGTCTGTAATTTCCCAAAATGAGAATGGAGAATTTTCATCAACTGCATGAAATGAAATTGTCTCCGCTTCCGTAAGGAGATGAGTTCTTTGTTCAAGCGTACATCCGTTGAATATTTTAATAGTCGATGTGCCGCAGAATATAGCTACCGGAATCTGTGCATTCCAGATTTTCCGGCTTATGATTTTTTGCTCATCTTGATTTAACGGTTCTTCAAAGAAAAGAACGAAAGGTTCATCATCCACCATATATGCTGCAAACGGAGACAACTCAGTTAATATCTTGCTTGTATGCGCAGTCAAAGTATTTGAATCATAGTGATTACTCTTGTATTTTAGGCAGGGAGAATCAGCGTACCCAAGCCGCTTTATAATCTCATTCAAATGTTTGCTCATGAATCTCACTTCCCCCTTTTATAAACTGCGCTTACCGATCAGTTGTTAACAAAACTTGCACTTTCCGATTTTAGCCACTCCTTGACCTCAGCATTGAACAGAGGATTGCCGTAGTGGTGTCTTTGCAAAAATGTCCTTTAGCAACATGACATTAACCTCCAATTATTTCCTGATGGTAGTAATTCTGGCGGCTCTTGTCCTGCCGTCGATAGGTTTGGGTGTGTCTTTTGGGATAAGCCATGCTCTGCCTAACTTTCTCGCGCCCTTAACCCGCCCCTTTGTACAAAGAGATTGGATACGACGTGCTGATATGCCCCAAAGTTGTGCAGCTTGCTGCGGCGTTATCCAATCAAGCTCCATAGTCAAACCTCCCCATATTGTTTTTAGTATACTACGGTCGGGCGTATCTTGTCAATGACTTTTCCTTTCCCCTATGCTCACGGACCAGCGCATAACGTCACTTTTTACCCAAATAATTACCTGCACAATCCAAATCCCTATCTATGGTTCAATAAAAAAACAAAAGAAAGCCACCTAAAGGGGAGCCATCCACATACAAAAAAAAGCTCCCAGTTTAGAATCTTAAATATAAGGGAAATCATATTTCCCAGAAATTATTTCCAGTAAATAATCCCAGCAGGGAATATAAAAATGCCGGAGAAGATGTAAGGGTGAAAAACGTCGCAAGGGGGGCGAGAGATGAGTAGTGTATTATCCAGGATTGTGCCAAAGCGAATACGCCGGAAACATGGAAAATATGTAAAGAAATACCTCTCCCCTGTCGTAGTGGCAGCCTGTTGGATTTTCAGGTGGCGGGTGTTCTGGCTGCTGGTGTTCTCTTTCATATGTGCTACCATTTGGTATCCCCCTGTGGGGGACCAGTTTGTTGACTTCATGGCCCGGAGGGAACCGCCCCTGAGCGATCTGCCGGTCGATGCTAAACTGGACTTAGAGACCACAATTGCCTACAAAAAGGAAAAGATCGTTATTGTCAGGACAAATCTGAATAATGTGGCCCTTCTCGTAGGAAGTCATCTGGGGCTTGGGGATGCTGCCAATCGTAAACTAGCCAGTGCCAGCACAACAATGCCGGTTACGTCAAGCATAGAGAAAATATATGTGCCTCAAGATGAGAAGAAACCTGATTTAACCTCATTTGAGATTGTCAAGGACAACCTTTATGATGCCTTCAAGTCATATATGGATTTGATGGCAGTGCAGATTGTCACAATTGATAACAAACCTGTACTGGTTGATGATGAAGGCAGGATAGTTCCCTATGACAAAACTGATAAAATTCTGCGCTGGGCGCGTCTGATTGAGGAAGCGGCGAATAAGTATGATGTCGATCCGGCGATAATCGCGGCGATAATAGAACAGGAATCGGGCGGCAGTGCGGAGGCGGTCAGCCGTGCCGGAGCAATAGGCTTGATGCAGCTAATGCCGGGAACTGCCAGGGGGTTAGGGGTTGACCCTTATGACCCCGCGCAGAATATAGATGGGGGTACCAGGTATTTTCTTTACCAGTACAGGACCTTTGGCAGTATCGAACTGGCCTGTGCGGCCTATAATGCCGGTCCTAATAATGTGAAAAACGGCCGATACCTGTATATTCCGGAAACACAGGGCTATATGTCAAATGTGCCGCGGCTGGTGGAAAAATACCGGAGGGCATTTGAGGCCAAACAATAAAAGCAGTGGAATTATTCCACTGCTTTTTCCACTGTTGTCTGAGTGTAATTAAAGTTTGGGGTTGAAGCTGAGGGAAGTTTCAGGTTTTCTTCCTGCTCAATCAATATGGGAATTTTGAAAAGGGTCTTCAGGTTGTCGACTATGCCAAAGGGGATTGAAATACCCTTATCAAGAGAGTTTGGCTCTCCAATGGCTTTTATAGTATAAGGATACGAAATGCGGACTCCGTTAATAAGTACTGCGATATATTCACTGTCAGGCATTATGGAGGTGCTGTTTGTAATCCGGAAGCCGTTAACACAAACTGCTTCAGCCCCGGAATTCCATAATTCGTTTATTATGTCAACTATATCCTGATATCCAAAGTAATTCTGGTCATTCTCCGGAATAGTTACAGTAATGCCCGGACCTTCCACGGGAACAGTGCCGAGGGCTGTATTAAGCTTCTGCTGTTCCCTTGACATAGCTTCAAGGGCTGTTTTATTTTGGTCGGCGCTCTGCTGCAGCAGTTTTAACTGTGTTCTCAGATCCCAGACCTCTTGAATAAGCTGGTAGTACTTGGTAGTGAGGTTCTTTGCGATTGCTGCCAGGGTTTCGTTACTCTGGTAGTTCAGGTCATCGGCCATTGCCTGGTGGGTTTTGAACTGCAGGGAAAGCAGCAGGCCAAGGCAGGCAAAGGCGACTATAAGGGTTAAAGGCCATTTTTTTGCGAACATTAGGACACCTCGCGAACCGTGGATTTTCTTTTAGCGACCGGTGGCAGTAGTTTATCAATCAGTTCACGCCTGATAATTGCCAGGTTCTGAAATATTCTGATGCCAAAAACGAAAATAGCAACATAGTAAAGGTCGACACCAATCCAGTCTCCCATCAGGACCATGAAAGCTGAAATTGAGCCATTGATGAAAAAACCTGACATCAGGATAGCGCCATCATATTTTTCCAGCATAACTCCTTTAATTCCGCCGAGGGTTGAGTCAAGGGTTGCTAAAATAGCTACTGAGAGATAAGTTGCGAAGCTGGCAGGCAATGCCAAGGTTAAAGCCTGACCTGCCAGAAACCCAAGGAGAAGGGCCAACACTGCCAATACCATTATTCCACACCGTCCTTTGACTGGATTGGAGTTGCATAATTGAAGGTGTAACTTCCTTTATAAGCCGGAATAACAACATCATCCTTGACCTGCAGGGTCACTGGGAACTTGCTGAGTTCCAGGGTAGTGAATTCCCCGCTCCTGACCATTTCTTCCATCAGCTCCGGATTCCCAGTTGCGCGTATTTCATAGGGAGGCGCCAAACGATGAGTATTGACCAGGATGATATTTCCGGCACATCTGATATCACTGGTTGATACCACCCTGCTGTTATTTACGGAAATTGCTTCTGCTCCGGCAGCTCGCAGGTCATTTACAATATACAGGATACTGGTGTAATGGATGATGTAAAGATTGGCTTCTTCGGTTGTGGCCGTCCGTGCTCTATCCTGATCATTGAGAGTAATTATTATTCCGGGGCCGCTCACCCTGGTGAGGCCTGACAAAAACCGGAGTCTTTCCAGTTCCTGCTGCAGAGGTTTTAGTTCTGTCTGAGTTGCCGTGGCCAGTTGATGTTCTTCGATGCTGTCTCTGATGCCGGTAATCTCTGTTTCCAGCTCATGATTCTTCTGTTCCTGTGTCTTAATTATGTTGACCAGGCCTTCATTCCTGGCGGCTAATGGGTTAAAATCCTGCAGCTGGGTTTTCAGGTTTGAAGTAAACAGGGTGCCAAACAAAAGACACACCAGAGTTATAGAAAGATGCCATTTTTCCAGTTTCAAGGCCGGATTCTCCCTTCCTTCCCCTTCCCATACACCCGGCAGAGGAATATAGTAAATGGATTTGAGTAAATATGCTGCACCTGGTGTTCTGGGATAATACTATTTTCTATAATCGTGAATAAACTCCTGCTTTGGATATCCAAGAAAAAATTACGGGAAATAGGAGTTTTTAGGAAATTTAAACAAAAGAAAAAGGTGAGAATTTACTTAATGTCGAATTATTAGAATAGAGTGCGAAAATAGGCTAAGTGCAGGCCTGATTACACATAATATTAAGGTTAACGCGAGTTTAGAACGGTTGATAGAAATGAGGTGTCACAATGCTGTTCCAGCTGCCGGCAGTTAATTTAATCAATATCTTCGACATGTTGGTTGTGGCAGCTTTGATCTATAAACTATTTCAATGGATTAAAGGTACCAGAGCCGTGCAGCTATTAAAGGGGATTGTCGTCCTGCTGATAGCGACTACTATCAGTGACTGGCTCGGGCTCTATACGATTAACTGGATTTTGAACAATATCAGGACAATGGTTGTTGTTGCCATTCCTGTTGTATTCCAGCCGGAACTGCGCCGGGCTCTGGAACGCATTGGGAGGGGCAAGTTTTTTGCCAGGCCGTTTACTTTTCTGGAGGAAGAGGATACCGACCGGGTTATCAATGAGATTATCAGGGCTGTTGTGACCATGTCCAAAAACAAAACCGGGGCTTTAATCGTCTTAGAGAGGGAAACCGGTATCAATGATTATATAGAAACAGGAGTAAGCTTGGATTCGGTTATTTCAGGAGAATTTATGATTAATATTTTTATCCCCAATTCGCCGCTTCATGATGGGGCAGTTATCATCCGGGGAGATCGGGTGGCTGCGGCCGGTTGTTTTCTTCCCCTCACTGAAAACCCCAACCTGGGTAAGGAACTGGGAACACGCCACCGGGCGGCGATAGGTATTACCGAGATATCAGATGCTGTTGCCATAGTGGTTTCAGAAGAGACAGGCACCATTTCCCTGGCCCGTGAAGGGAGGATTACTCGTAATTATGACGAAAAAACTCTCCGGGAAGTTCTGGTGGGAATGCTTATTCAGAAGACAAATAATTATACGCCATTCTGGTACAGGAGGTCATAAGTGTGGGATGGTTCGGAAAGGGAGACTGGGGCCTGAAAATACTGTCAGTAATTCTGGCGGTTGTGCTGTGGGTATATGTCTCCAATGAGCTAAACCCAACTAAATATAAAGAGTTTAAAGCTGTACCGGTTGAAGTTAAGGGTGTCGGGCAGAATCTGGCAGTTTCGGAAATGCCGGGTACGGTAAATGTCCGGGTCCAGGCCAACCAAAACCTGATCGCTGACCTTGATGTGCGCTCAATCGAGGTTTATGTTGACCTGACCAGGGTTAAACCGGGAGAAACGGTGGTTCCGGTACGGGTTAAGGCTCCGACAGGAGTCAAGGTCGCTGACCTCAGGCCTCGGCAGATGCCGGTGAAAATTGAATCTATGGCCGAAAAGCAGGTCTTAGTACAGGCCAGTTACCTGAATTCGCCTAAGGAGGGGTACAAGCTCCTGGCTGTGAAGACAAAGCCTGATGAGGTTATCATCAGGGGACCCAAGAGCGTGATTGACCGGGTGACTGCGGTTTCTATTGACATTCAGCTGAAAGACAGGGAAAAGTCATTTGGAGAGACTCTGCCTATAAAGGTTGTTGATGATACAGGCAACTTCAGGGAAGAACGGTTTGTTACCAGAACTCCGTCGGTAGTTGATGTATTTATCACGATTGTTCCTGATCTGCCTGTCAGGAAGGTAAAGGTTAACCCCCAGATTACCGGTACGCCTGCGGCCGGATATACTGTACTGACAACTGTAATTGAACCCGAGGAACTCAATATTACAGGTGAACCGGAAGCTATTAACGGCATTGATCGTGTGTCTACCCAGCCGGTGAATATCAGCGGCGCTAAAGAGGATGTCTATACGGAGGTGGGCCCGGATCTGCCCCAGGGGGTTTCGGCAGACAGGCAATCTCTGAGAGTACTGGTTAAAATAGGACCGGACTAAGCACGTAACAGACAACACGGTACAGAGCATATTATACATTGACAGTGTATCGCTATAGGAATATAATTTTTTATGATTGCAGTGGATTATGGTTTGCCGCTGCCTCAGGCGGGGGTTGTAATGTTATACAGGGTAACTGACATAAAAGTTGATATTGATGCTGATTCCGGAGATGTATCAGGGCATATTGCCAGGAGACTGTCTGTTTCTCCGGAAGAGGTCGGGGATTATACCATAGTAAAAAAGGCTCTGGATGCCAGGAAAAAGAACCGCCTCTTTTTTGTTTATACAGTTGATGTTTCTCTTGGCAAGAAGGCTGCTGCGAGCATTGCGCGCCGGAAGGTGTCCGGGGTCGCTATAAGGGAACCTGAACCGGAACCTGCGGTGACACTGGGAATGGCTGCTATGACGCATCGTCCTGTGATTGTCGGGGCCGGACCTGCCGGAATTTTTGCTGCCCTGACCCTGGCCCGGAATGGCTTCCGTCCCCTGGTACTTGAGCGGGGCATGGATGTAGCCACTCGTGCCAGAGATGTGGAACAGTTCTGGCTTACCAGGATTTTGGATACTGAGTCAAATGTCCAGTTTGGCGAGGGTGGGGCCGGTACTTTTTCCGATGGCAAGCTGACCACCAGAATCAACGACAGCCGTGTCCAGGGCGTCTTGAACGATTTTGTGGCTGCCGGCGCGACTGAAGAGATTCTGTATCTGAATAAGCCCCATATCGGTACCGATAAGTTAAGAACTGTGGTCAAAAACCTGCGTCTTCTTCTGGAGGAAATGGGTGGGGAAATATATTTTGGGTCCAGGGTAACTGACTTGATTATCGAAAATGCCGTGGTCAGAGGTGTCGTCATTAACGGGGAGCGGGAGATTCCTGCCGGTGTGGTGATTGCGGCACTGGGTCACAGCGCCCGGGATACTTATGAAATGCTGGAACAGGCCGGCTGTCCGATGGAACAAAAGGCTTTTTCCATCGGGGTGAGGGTGGAACACCCGCAGCGAATGATAGATGAGGCTCAGTATGGCAGTTTTGCCGGACATCCCCGGCTGGGAGCGGCTGATTACCAGCTAGTGCACAAGAGTAAGGATACGGGAAGGGCAGCTTATACCTTCTGTATGTGCCCCGGGGGCAGGGTGGTGGCTGCGGCATCTGAGGAAAATACGGTGGTAACTAATGGTATGAGTGATTATGCCAGGGACACAGGTGTGGCCAACAGCGCGGTGGTGGTGTCGGTGACCCCGGATGATTTTGGCAGCCTGCAGCCCCTTGCCGGGGTTGAGTTTCAGCGCAAATGGGAAAAAGCGGCGTACAAGGCAGGCGGCGGGGATTATAATGCTCCGGCACAGCTGATGGAGGACTTCCTGACCGGCAGGGCTTCCAACAGTCTTGCTGAAGCCCCATGGGGCACATATCTTCCGGGTCTGCAGCCAGGGGATCTGCATGAGTGTCTGCCCGGTTATGTGACTAAAATGCTGGAAGAGGCCATGGAGTCATTTGACCGGAAAATAAAGGGTTTTGCCATGCCCCAGGCTCTATTGACGGGGGTGGAGACAAGGACATCGGCCCCAGTGAGACTGGTCAGGGACGCCAACCGGCAGTCTGTTGGCCTGGAAGGGCTGTATCCCGCAGGAGAAGGGGCCGGGTATGCAGGCGGTATCATTAGCGCTGCCGTTGATGGGATCAGGGTGGCGGAAGCTGTGATAGGGAAATTTCGCGGGGAGCTCAGATGAAAATTGGCGGAGCTATTTTGTAAATGAGCTATAGAAGGGGCGTTTATAAAATGAGAGAATTATTTGGGACCGATGGGGTCCGGGGAGTTGCCAACAGAGACCTGACCCCGGAATTGGCATATAAAATTGGCCGGGCGGGGGCCTATACCCTCACCAGAAATGCCAAAAGGCCGGTAAAACCGGCGGTAGTCATCGGGAAGGATACCAGGATTTCAGGTGATATGCTGGAAGCTGCCCTGATTGCCGGTATTTGCTCAGTGGGGGTGGACGTTCTTCGTGTCGGAGTGATGCCCACACCTGCCATTGCCTTTCTTACCAGAGAACTTAAAGCCGCTGCCGGAGTAGTCATCTCTGCTTCTCATAATCCTGTTGAAGATAATGGAATTAAGTTTTTTGCCGCTACCGGCTATAAGCTGCCGGATGAAGTTGAAATCGAAATTGAGCGGCTGATAAGGGAGGGGATCCCCGAAACCAACCGTCCTGTAGGGTCAGAGATAGGTTCAGTAAGGGAAATTGCCGATGCCGGTGACCGGTATGTACGGTTTGCTGCAAGTACTGTTGATTGTTCCCTGGAAGGCTTGAGGATAGTTATCGATTGTGCCAATGGCGCTGCTTCCGTCCTTTCTCCCCGGATTTTCCGGGAGTTGGGCGCTGAGGTAATCCCTGTTTACAGTGATCCTGATGGGATTAATATAAACAAGGACTGTGGTTCTACCCATCCTGCGGTGGTTGCCGGTAAGGTGGCCGAGTATGGAGCGGACCTTGGCCTAGCCCATGATGGGGATGCAGACAGGGTGATAGCTGTTGATGAAGAAGGTAGTATTGTTGACGGAGACCACATTATGGTCATTTGTGGGACCCATCTGAAAAGGAAGGGAAAGCTGTCCCAGGACACGGTTGTAGTTACCGTTATGAGCAACCTCGGCCTCAGGCTGGGGCTGAAGAATGAGAACATCAGGGTGCTGGAAACCCAGGTGGGAGACCGGTATGTGATGGAAGAACTCCTGAAATGCGGAGCCACTTTCGGTGGGGAACAGTCAGGGCATATTATTTTCCTGGAACACAATACCACAGGTGACGGGATTGTGACAGGGCTGCAGCTTGCTGCTGTGGTTAGGGAAACCGGAAAAACACTGAGCGAACTGGCTGCCCAGATGGAGCGCCTGCCTCAGGTGCTGGTCAATGTCAGGGTCCGTGACAAGGCGGCAGCTATGGAAGCCCCGGAAGTAACTGCAGCCATCCGCAGGGGTGAGGAGGTCCTGGGTGACACCGGACGAATCCTGGTAAGGCCGTCCGGGACTGAGCCCAAAGTGCGGGTGATGGCCGAGGGGCCGGATGAAAAGCAGCTGGAAGAGATTGTTGAAGGGATTGCTGTGATTATTTCCAGGGTGGCGGGATAACGGCAGGCGTTACAATATAACAATTGTTGCCGGTTGGAGAGTGGGGATAATTATAATATAATGGAGGGAGGTGATGAAAGCAGGTGTTTCAGTAAAAAGACAAATTAATATTGAAAAAGCGCCTGAACTCAGAGACAGTGTGATTCTGAGTTGACGAGGACGGGGGTTTATCGATGGTTCGGCGGGTACCCCCCGGTTTACCACAACCGTAAAACGGCATACAAAACCGTCCGGTGACGGGCGGCACAAAGGTGCCGGGTGGTTAAAATGAAGGAGAGGTTAGAACAATATGTGTGGAATTGTTGGATATATCGGCCCCAGGTCAGTGGTGCCGGTTTTATTAGATGGTTTGAAAAAGCTGGAATACCGTGGTTATGATTCAGCAGGTGTGGCTGTAATAGAGAAAAATAAGATACTGATTGTGAAGAGTCTGGGGAAGATCGCCAAATTAGATGAAAAAATTGATGCCTATACACCTGAGGGAAATGTCGGTATTGGTCATACCCGGTGGGCTACCCATGGGAGGCCTTCTGATGTGAATTCTCACCCGCATTCCGACTGTACAGGCAAGTTTGCGGTGGTACACAATGGTATCATCGAGAACTATCTTGAACTGAAGGAATGGCTGGAATCCGAGGGACATGAATTTGTTTCAGAGACAGATACAGAGGTAATCCCACACCTGGTGGAGCATTTTTACCAGGGAGACCTGGAAGAAGCTGTCCGGGAAGTGGCCGGGAAACTGGAAGGGTCCTATGCCCTGGTGGTCCTGGCAAAAAAAGAACCCGGCAAGCTGGTGGCTGTGCGTAAGGACAGCCCGCTTGTGGTTGGACTGGGTGACGGGGAGTATTTCCTGGCATCAGACATTCCGGCTACTCTGGCATATACCAGGGACAATTACATCCTCAATGACCGGGAAGTTGCCGTGCTTACAAAAGAGGGAGTCAGGGTAACGGATTTTGACGGTAATGAAATTGAGAAAGAGGTCTACCATGTTCAGTGGGATGCGGTTGCCGCCGAAAAAGGCGGTTACCCGCACTTCATGCTGAAAGAAATATATGAACAGCCCAGGGCAATCAGGGAAACAATGGGCAGCAGGCTGTCTGCCGACAACAAACAGGTAATTCTCAATGAACTCGATATGCTTAATGGACAGATCAGTGAAATAAAGAATATTTTCATTGTAGCCTGCGGCACTGCCTATCATGCCGGTATGGTCGGGAAATATGTCATTGAAGACCTGGCCAGGATACCTGTTACAGTGGATATTGCCTCTGAGTTCCGCTACCGTAACCCGTTAATCAATAAAGGTGATTTGGTGATTGTAGTCAGCCAGTCAGGGGAAACTGCAGATACCCTTGCTGCCCTGAGAGAGTCCAAAAAACACGGGGCCAAAGTCCTGGCAGTTACCAATGTGGTGGGCAGCTCCGTTGCCAGGGAGGCTGATGCCGTTATTTACACCCTGGCAGGGCCGGAGATTGCGGTGGCCTCAACAAAGGCATATTCCACCCAGCTTATTGCAATGTTCTTACTGGGGATCTACTTTGCCCAGGAGAGAGGGACTATAGATGCGGAATATGCGGAAAAGCTGATTACTGAGATGCGGGAACTGCCTGCCAAGGCCCAGGAAATCCTGAATGACCTGGAAGACCTGGAGAGTTTCCTGAAGAAATACGCCGAAGCCCAGAACACCTTTTTTCTGGGGCGCGGCCTGGACTATGCGGTGGCTATGGAAGGCTGCCTGAAGCTGAAGGAAATCTCATATATGCATGCCGAGGCTTATGCTGCAGGGGAGCTGAAACACGGGACCCTGGCGCTTATAGTTGACGGTGTGCCGGTAGTGGCCCTGGCAACCCAGATGGACCTGTATGACAAGATGGTGAGCAACATTAAGGAAGTCAAGGCCAGGGATGCCCAGGTTATCGGGGTGACCTTCCACGGGAATAAGGAGTTTAAGAAGGTCGTTGACCATGTGGTCTATATACCGGTGACAGAAAGGATTCTGGCCCCGGTGCTGACGGTGATTCCGCTGCAGCTTTTGGCATATCATATAGCGGTGGCCAGGGGCTGTGATGTGGATAAGCCGCGGAACCTGGCCAAGAGTGTGACTGTGGAGTAGGCATGGGGGGTTGGTATTGCTTTTTCTGATTCATAGAAAAAAAGTTCTTTACTTGGAAATAAAGTTATTTACTTTGTAAAAAAGTTGTTTACTGGCTATTATTATGAGATAATCATAATAGTAGCTTTTTCTTTTTTTGGAGGAATATACAATGGCAAAACGTAGAAATGGGTGGAATGAAGATAAAATTGTCCGGTACTTTACCGAGGGACGGGGGAGCGGCGAACTATCGAATTATAAGCCTTGGCTAACTATTCAAGATGTTCCCTCGGCAGGTCGGGTTCACCGTTTAAAAGGATGGAAAACTAACCGTATTCATCACCTCCTTTCGGACCTGGAACGCGACTATTTTTACCTGCTAGATTGGGCGAGCGATGTAATAGATATTCGGGAACAATACCCACTAAATCGCGAGAAAACGGTTCAGATAGCAGAAAAGAAGCGAATAAGTCATCCTGTAGATTCTGTAACTAGGATCCCTATAGTATGTACTACAGATTTTTTAATTACCGTCCGGCAGGGTAATAAAATCTTACACTTAGCAAGAACTACGAAGCCCTATCAGGAGCTAAACGATAAACGAGTAATTGAGAAATTTGAAATTGAACGGCAGTATTGGGGTGATGCAGGTGTTGACTGGGGGATAGTAACTGAATTGGAGTTACCAAAGGAAATTTGTAAGAACATCGGCTGGGTTCATAGTTCTTATAATATGGAGGAAGAGGATATAGACCTAGCAGTTACCCTGTATGATTATATTAAAGGTAAGGACGCATTGATTTTGGACATATTGAAATTGTTTGATGAATACTATGCCTTTGAAGCTGGAACAGCGCTTTCTTGTCTTAAATACCTTATTGCACACAAATATGTAGGCATAGATATGGACAAGCCCCTAGACCTGCGAGCCTCGCTATCTAGTTTAGACTTTTCCTTATCAAATAAACCAAAGGGACGGTTGGCAACGTGAATTTATTAGTCAATGAGTTATTAAAAAACTCACAAACAAATAGAATCTTCCGTGTCTTATGGGTGGACAATGGAAATGTCCTAGCTTACTTGATAGATGTTGAAGACAAAAAGGCTTTTCCGTTTGCAGTAGGGGTAAATGAAATAAAGGAAGAGCTTATTGAAGATGAATTAATGAAAATTAAGCAAGATGATTTTCTACCCGTTATTAGTGATAAAACTAATAAAAAAAATATTGCGATTAGGGATAAAGCTTGGGCTGTCATTAAAGATATTATTACCAACGTGCCGGATATTTTTGATAGAGATAAGCGAGGTCAAATGATTGCAGAAGTGATGGAAAAACATGTAATTACCAAGCCTACTGTATATAAATATCTGCGGCGGTATTGGCAAAGAGGACAGACACCTAACGCCTTACTGCCGGATTACAGTAAGTCCGGTGGAAAAGGCAAGGATAAGGCTTCAGGCAGTAAAAAACGAGGACGCCCTCGTAAAAAGTTTACAGGCATTAACGTAGATCAATCTATTAAAAAAGTATTTCGTGTTGCCTTGGAAAAATATTATTTGTCCACTAAGAAAAACAGCATACCGGCGGCCTATAATATGATGATTAAAGAGTTTTATGCGGAAGATTATTATTATGAGGATGGTATCAAGAAAGTAATTATTGCAGATGAAGAAGAATTACCCTCTTTGGATCAATTCCGCTACTGGTATAACAAAGAATATAATGTCGAAGAAGTGACGGTTGCCAGGCAGGGACGCAAGAAATATGAAAAAGATTTCCGGGCTGTATTAGGTTCTTCCACTGCGGAAGTGATTGGTCCGGGTTCACGTTACCAGATTGATGCAACAGTTGCCGATGTATATTTGATATCGCGCTATAATCCTGACTGGATTATTGGGCGACCGGTCATTTATCTGGTCGTAGACGTATTTAGTCGGCTGGTTACCGGCATCTACATAGGGCTTGAAGGCCCCTCATGGATAGGGGCTATGATGGCTCTAGCTAATGTTGCTGCTGACAAGCAGGAATTCTGTCGCGAATACGGGATAGAGATTCCCAGGGAAGCATGGCCTGTGCAGCATTTTCCTGAAATACTTCTAGCAGATAGGGGTGAGCTGGAAGGGTACAATGTGGAGAGGTTAATTTCCGCATTTAACATACATGTTGAAAATACAACACCGTACCGAGCTGATTGGAAAGCGATAGTAGAAAAACAATTCGATACAATTCAGCGGAAAGTGAAACCCTTTTTACCCGGTTATGTAGATAAAGATTTTCAAGAACGGGGAGCACGCGATTACAGGCTGGATGGTAAGCTGACTATCGAACAATTTACCCAGTTAATCCTAAAACAAGTAATCTATTATAATACGAAGCATTATTTGAAGGATTATCTTCGTGATGTAGATATGATTGAAGACGAAGTGGAGCCTACTCCTTTAAAATTATGGAACTGGGGGCTTCAAAATCGCTCCGGAAAGCTAAGGTATTTCCCGGAGGAACTGGTTAAGCTACATTTACTGCCACAATCACAAGCAACTGTAACCTATAAAGGCATCAAAATAAAGGGTATGTGCTACAGCTGCGAACGGGCCTTAAAAGAATTCTGGTTCCCAACTGCACGGCAGAAAGGGAGCTGGAAAATAAAAGCTGCCTTTGATCCAAGAAATATGTCATCAATTTACTTAGTAAATGACGAAAACTCATTTGACACTTGCCACTTACTTACGGGTCAAAGGCGTTACGAAAATAAAACATTGGATGAAATTAATTATCTCCTTGAATATGAAAAACAGATGCAAAAAGAAGCCGAACACGGACAATTGCAAAAAGAAGTTGATTTAATTTCTGACGCAGAAGCCATTGTGAAACCAGCAGTTAAGAAAGCCAACGAGCAGCAGTCCAAAGCTATCAGTAAAACACAAAAAACTAAAGATATCCAAGAAAATCGCAAGAATGAACGTGATGCCAGGAAAAAAGAAGAGGCATTCTCTTTGGACAAAAAGCAAAAAACAAACAAACCAGCTGATGTAGTACCGATAAATAAACAAACGGCGGATGATGAAAAAGGACGATATGCCCGTCCAACAATTAAAGAGTTCTTGAGAAAAAAGGGAAGGAAAAATGACCATGAATAATTATAATGGCTATACCCAGGCACAGGAGGCAACTTATCACGAACAGGAACTTGTTGATTTTCAGGGCAACCCCCTGATTGAGGCATTACCGCCGATTTTATCCCCGGATGATGCTTTTGATAAGCTAAGTTTCTATCCCGAATATGATGAAAAGGAACGTCAACTGTCCCACCACCTGCGGTATCATGCGTTGATACGCTTAACGAGATTTTTCCAACCAGTTATGCAGCATCTTGACTTGGAACAGCGTTTTTCCAGGCTGCTGCGATATGGGTATGTAGGACGTAACCCTCTCACCCCAGAGTATACCAAACAATTAAATATTGCCCATCAAGTCTTAAATAGTAAGAGCGTACCGGCTGACATTCGTTCCACTGCTTCAAGCTTTACCTTGATGGGTTTTTCGGGTATCGGCAAGACAACTGCCATTGAAAGGATATTATCTCTCTACCCGCAGTTACTAATCCATAAACATCCGTTGAATATAACGCAAATTGTCTGGCTGAAACTGAATTGCCCTCACGACGGTTCCTTAAAATCACTATGCATGGATTTTTTTATAAAAATTGATCGGCTGCTCGGCACTAATTATTACGACCGGTTTGGAGGTCGGCGGAATTCAATCAGCTCCATGGTGACACGTATGGGCCAGATTGCTCGTCTTCACTGTATCGGTGCCTTAATTATCGATGAAATTCAGCACTTGTTAACGGCTAAAAGCAGTGGTTCGGAAAAGATGATGAACTTCTTTGTAACACTGGTTAACGAAATAGGTGTTCCTGTTATGATGATTGGTACCATGAGGGCCAGGAGTATTCTACAGCAGGATTTTCGGCAAGCCCGCCGCGGTAGCGGTCAGGGTGACATGGTGTGGCAGCAGATGCAAAAAGGTGATGACTGGGACCTACTTATTGAGAACATGTGGCAATATCAGATGACGAGGCAGAAGATTGAGCTAACCGAGGAATTAAACAATACTCTATATGAACAAAGCCAGGGGATTGTGGATATTGCTGTCAAACTTTTTGTGCTCTCCCAAGGGCGTGCTATTGAAACAGGCGACGAGATTATTACTCCCGGTATGATACGAACAGTGGCTTTGGACGATCTAAAACTTGTCCAACCGATGCTAAAAGCTCTGAAATCAGGATTAGTTTCTGAAATTGAGAAATATGAAGACATCATACCAATGAATATCGAGGACTATCTCCAATATCGTATTTCAAATATTGACCTCAAGGCAGCAATTCAAAAGAAGAAAGAAAAACAGGCTGAAGCCCGGCAAAAGCGAGAGACGTCAATGTTAGAAAAGGTGATTTTGGCGCTTATTGGTTTGGATATTGATGCCGGGTTAGCAGAGAAAGCAGCAACCACTGTCTTAAAGCAAAATCCAAACATATCGCAGGCAGAGTTAATGCAAAGTGCCCTTACCTTTATAGCAGAACGAGATGCACAAAAGAAGAAAAAGAAACCAAAAGTAGATGTGAATGAGCTGCAAAAGATTGTGAATCAGGGTAAGAAAAGGAAAGTATCCGCTTATAAGGCGTTGCAGGAGGCGGGTTATATTAAAAATCCTTTGGACGAATTTGCGGTATGAGAAGGTGAAAAAATGCTGCCTTTTTTTCCAAGGCTTTATGAAGATGAAATATTATACAGTTGGTTGGCCCGTTATCACCTGCGTTCCTGCAATGTCAGCCCTAAAGCAACTATGAACGATTTATTCGGTTCTTCGAATGTTCTGGCCGTACCTGATTTGCCAACACATTTGGATGGGCTATATCAGCGGATTAAGCATTTCGATATACCTGAAGTAAAGCATTGGATTGAAAAACATACATTCTTTAATTACTACACTCTATTTGGCAAAGAAGGCGTAAGTCAGCAGGTTTTTGATGCTATGACTACCGGGAGTAGGCTGGGAGCAATTCATATGATGACAGGTATGATGGCGAGTAGCATTTCCGAGCCTACCTATTTTCGCTTTTGTCCATACTGTGTTGAGGAAGACTTTGAAAAGTTCGGTGAAACCTACTGGCATTTATCACACCAGTTGCCAGGTGTTTTGGTATGTCTGAAGCATGACGGATTGCTTCAGAATTCTTTGGAACGCTTTCGTGGCAAAAATAAGCATACTTATGAGGCTGCAACAAAGGAAAACTGTAATTTCAGTGTCAAACCGCCCAAATATAACGACAAAACGATTAGCCATTTGAAGGAGATTGCTGCTGATATCTTAAAACTTTCCGTTGGTTACTATAGTTTTTCCTGGTCCGGCATTCAAAGTTCCTATAAATATTTACTGCAAAAGCACGACTTTGCAACGGTAAATGGAACGGTAAATCAGAGAACGCTTGCCGAAGAGTTTTGCTGGTTCTATGGTGATGAATTACTGGTAGCCCTACAATCACAGGTTGATACTGACAATCCTGCTTGTTGGCTTAAAGCAATAACTCGCAAACATCGGAAAGCCTTTCATCCTATACGTCACCTATTGTTCATCCAATTTTTTAAAGAGGGCATCGATACTTTTTATCAGTATGCTGATAAAACCTACCAACCTTTCGGCAGAGGGCCGTATCCTTGTTTGAATGCAGCTGCAGATCATTATAAGCAGCTTGTTATTTCAAATGTCAACGTGACTATTTGCACAGATACTCGGAATCCTGTGGGTACCTTCTCTTGTTCGTGTGGTTTTATCTACTCTAGAAGAGGGCCGGATAGAACCCTGGAGGATTGTTATAGGATCGGTACTATTAAGCAGTTTGGCCCTGTTTGGGAAGATAAGCTGCAGCAGCTCATCTATGCCGAGAAGTTGAGTTGTTATGCTGCTGCCAAGAAAGTAAATGTTGATATCGCAACTGTAAAAAAGTATGCAAATACAAAAATGAAGGCGGTATCTCCTAAAGCAATTGATTGGTCGGATCTATTATCTGAAAAACAGGCTCAATGGTTACAGCTTCAAGATAAAAACCCGAATTCATCCAAGACGCAACTGAGGAATGTTGATCCTGCTTTATACACTTGGTTATATCGACATGCACGTAAGTGGCTAGAAAATAATTCTCCGAAAAAGCAGGCTTCTCCTACTGTAAACAAGCGTGTGGACTGGAAACAAAGAGATAGCGAGTTGGTAAAAGAAATCTTTGTAGCTGTTACAGGATTATTATCTGCTAAAAAGCCTGTGCACATAAATATTAGTAGAATTGGTAAAGAAATCGGCAAATTAGCCCTACTTGAGAAACATTTGGAAAAATTACCATTAACAGCAGCTTATCTAAGTCAGGTGGTTGAAACGAGAGAGCAGTTTCAAATCCGTCGGGTTCAATGGGCAGCAAAGCGTTTATTTGAACATCAAGAAGAAATTTCTGAATGGAAAATGAAACGTATAGCTGGACTAAAATCTACCGTTTCAGATAAAGTGCAGCAAGAAATTATGACTCAAGCCAGACAGTATCAACTGCATTGAGAATTGAGGTGTAACTGTGGCTTCAATAAAACTAAGACCATGGCCATTCAAAGGCCGGATTGTTAAATTACATTGGTTTGGCCATGTGAGGTTAGCCGAAGGAAATAAATGGCGTATTACGGCAGCTTTTGAAGACCGACGAAAAATAGAATTAATTCAATTCCCAATTGGACTGCTACCGGTTCTAAAGATCGGTCAATATTATCAAAATGGGCAAGCCTTAATATCTCAAGCAGCGGGAAATATTTATAAGGCATACATAAAGGACTTAAGTGACGGGCTTACGGAAAACTCACTAGATGTTTGCCGTATTTTTAATTATTTCCTCTACGGAAACGCTGAATTGATCCAACAAAATGTATGGTGTTTTCAATCCCATGGGACCTATTACTATATCCCGCATGTTGAATTGGTCAGGGCCTTTTTTGCTAAGAATAAGGTACTGGCAAATGCCTTACTTCGTCCAAATGGATTAGTTTATTTATTGTATCACCATCATTTTAATAACCGGCAAGCGATATTAGATTTTTCACGGGAAATTCCAGCTTCAGTAGTTAATGACGATTTTGTGCAGCATTTTTCCTGGGTCTATCTAATACCGGAAGTACGTAATTCCTTTGAGTCGGTCCAAACAAATGTTTACGCCCAGGCAGCAGCGTCCAACTATGGTTTAGCATATGGTCAAGCCGTAGAACTAGCTGTACCTAAACTGGTAAATTCTAATTTTACTTTCCGGGGGAAATGCATTGACCGCCGTGTTCTGATATATGAGCTGCTTAGCTTTTCAGCAGTAGAGTTGCTAGTTGACCGGATAGATTATAGCCACCAATCAATTAAAAGACGTGTCTTTTCCAATAGCCCAAAGAAGAAACGTATTTCTTTGCAGGGAAAGGAACAAAATTTTGAAATTAATAATGAGGACTTGGCTAGAGAAGATACCCACCAGCCTGTTGTGGAGAGTGAAGCTACCCAAATGATTTTTGTAAATAATCCTGAAATCAATCGTGTAGCCAAGTATGAGCAGCAAATCAATCAAGGGGATAGCTATGTCTCTAAACAAGGGAAAGGTGGTGCTGCATTTATTGCTGCCAGTGTTGATGAATCCATTGCTGGCGGCAGTATTCAACCTATAGAGTTTAAGACCCTTGAAATTGTATACGAAACAGACAGTTTTGAGTTAGAAGATTTTTATGAAATGATTAAGCGCCTAGAAGAAATATATCCCAAGTTGAGGATTTCAATGAATCTTGTCAATTTACCTCCTGGCCGGAAATTCTCCTGGCTACCTGATGGGCGAAGGAGAGTCTGTGCCATTGTTAATGTTTGCGGCGCCGGAGGAAGAACCGCTTATATCTTGGAAGTTGCTCGCCCAGATCAACGTTCCCTATCAACATTAATCGTACAATTTCCCCAGGAAGAAAATCGGGAACAAGAAGAAAAAGCCATTAAAGAATTACTTATTAATTTAGTCCTAAATAGTGGTAATTGGCCTACTAAATTACTTAAAAATCTAAACCATACAAAGTTAAGGCATACCAGCACAGACCCCCATCATTGGGCGGAGAGGGTTTATGAGAAGATAATTTATTTCCTTTTAAAATTCATTTGATCATTTAAAATTTTAATAGTATACTCTAAAAGGATAATTGGGGTATTCTGTTGAATTTTACCATTACCCTTCTTTTATTTACTTTTTATGTCGATTTTAACCGCAGGAGGAAGATAAAAGTCTGATATTTGATGTTATTCAGTACACTTTGGGAGCATCTTTATGAAAATATATAAAAGATTTAGAATGGATAATCAAATAACACTTTATAATGGAGACTGTACTAAGCTCCTAAAACAAATCCCTGAAGAAACTGTAGATATTATAATTACCTCTCCTCCATATTGTATCGGAAAAGCATACGAAAATGCACATGATGATATTGAAACCTTCAAGAATCAACATGAGCAAATTTTCCCTGACTTATATAGAATCCTGAAGCCCGGAGGAAGTATCTGCTGGCAGGTAGGTTATCACGTTAATAATTCATCTGTTTATCCACTCGATTACATCGTGTATTCTATTTTTACAGAAGAAAGCAAAAAATTAGAACATCCTTTATTATTGCGTAATCGCATAATATGGACTTTTGGACATGGGTTAAACAGCACACAACGGTTTAGTGGTAGACACGAAATGTTACTCTGGTTTACGAAAGGTAATGGATATAAATTTGATCTTGATAGTATACGAATACCACAAAAATATCCTGGGAAAAAATCATATAAGGGTCCAAACAAGGGGCAGTTAAGTGGGAATATTCTAGGAAAAAACCCATCAGATGTTTGGGACATTCCTAATGTGAAAGCTCAACATGTGGAAAAGACCGAGCATCCTTGTCAGTTTCCCGTTGCAATTCCACGTAGGCTGATAAAAGCATTGACTCCTATAGATGGGCTTGTTTTAGATCCATTTGCAGGATCCGGCACTAGCGGCGTAGCCGCTATTTTAGAGAATCGCAGATTTGTTGGCGCAGAGATATTTCCCGAATATTATAATATCTCAGTTAAACGAATTACAGCTACTATTAACGGAGAGGTCCGAATTCGAGAGGATATACCTGTTGCAGAACCTGATTTAAACTCTTCGGTTGCGAAACTACCGACTGAATTTGCAAGGGCTAGGGGGAAGTTGTGTGATGAGAAAGAAAAAGAAGAAACTAACTGATCGGCAACTAGCTCAGCGTAGAGATGCAGCTTTCCGCAGAAAGATTCGTACTATATTTACTAGTGCAGGCTTTGACCACTTAAACACCTTGAACAAGCATAAAAAAATTGGCAATCGTGTCATTGAAATTGACTCCATCTTTATATATGAAAATATTATACTCATATGTGAAGATACTGGAGCATCTTCTAAGGACAAAGATCATATTCGTACAAAAAAGGAGGCGTTTAACGAAATAAAAGAAAATCTCTCAACTTTTTTTGAATGGTTGTGTGAGTTGTTTCCTGATAGTGAAGAATGTCTTCGCCGATATGGAGAAGAACGCTACATGGTGTTTAATCTTTATTTTTCGCAAAATGAGTTAAATTTGTCTAAAGATGATCTTGCATTGTATGACAACATTATATTTATTGATCCTCAGACTTTGAATTATTTTCATAGAATATCTCAAAGCATAAAGCTTTCTTCCCGTTACGAAATATTCCGTTTCTTAGATTTAAAGAAAGATCAGGTTGGAATATCAACAAGTGAAGCCGGGAAAAAGACAATTAAGGCACCGATTATTTACCCCAAAGATTCAACCGGCCTCTACAATGGTGTTCGTGTTGTATCATTTATGATGTCAGCAGAACTATTGCTCAACACATGCTATGTACTAAGAAAAGATAATTGGGAAGATTCGGTTTGGTTATATCAACGCTTAATTGATACGGAAAAAATCAAAAAGATTCGACGATTTTTAGCCGAAAAAGGAGAAGCATTTTATAATAACATCATAGTCGCTTTACCGAATACCGTTCGATTTGTGGGATCTTCAGGGGACGCTATCTCAATTGAAAGAATTGGTGACTACGAGGAATGTAAATTAGAGATTTGTGATGAATGGAATAGCATCTGCGTTATTGATGGACAACACAGGATTTTTGCACATTTTGAAGGTCCTGAGAATGATGCTCTGGAAAAGAAAATTTCGAAATTGCGAAAAAGGCTGCACCTTTTAGTAACTGGACTTATTTTTCCTTCAGATATGCCCAAAATTGAAAGGGCTCAGATTCAAAGCCAAATTTTTTCTGATATTAACTCAAACGCAAAATCTGTTCCATCAGATGTGTTGCTACATATCCAAATGATTGGCAACCCTTTCTCTGATATAGGTATAGCACGTCGTATTATTGGAAAGTTAAATAAAGAGAGCGTATTCCTTAATATGTTTAGGTTATCTTTAGTGGATGAGTCAAAGATTAAAGTTGCTTCCATTATCAAATTTGCTCTGCGTTATCTAGTTGCAATAAGCCCAGCCGACGGAAAGGTAAGCTTATTTACGTATTGGGATGGAGATAAAAAAGCTGTACTTGCTAAAGAGGACGATGCTTTAGAGTCTTATATTGATTTTTGCGCAAATCAACTGAAGCTGTATTTTTCCGCGGTAAAAAAGAATTTTCGCAGTGCTTGGGAGGCTAACGATTCGAAGATTTTATCTGTAACGTCAATAAACGGTTTTATTATTGCGTTTACGCGCCAGCTAGAAAGTAACGGAATACAAGATTTTAATTTTTACGATGAAAAATTAAAGAGCTTAAACGTCGATTTTTCAAAAGATGTCTTTACTTATACATCTAGTCAATACAGAAAGTTCTCTAACCAGATTCTTCAAGAAGCATTTAAGCTAGAACCAGATAAAGTATAGTTAAAATATTAATCCCCTTAAATAATTAGAGTGACACAAAGGTAGCTTTGGCTTTGTTAAGCAGGATACGCCATCTTTGTGTCACTTTAATTATTTTTTCTGTTTGGGATTAGTAATTGATCCTCACCACGAATGAGACTTCAACTTGCTCTAAGCCGATTCCTAAATTAGCTTTTACTTCATTTATGAACCATAAACAAAGTTCTATTTCATTTGAGATTTTTTGCTGTAGTCTTTTTTGAGATACAATGTCGGCCACATTTTGCAGATTTTTTTTCTGCTCTAGAGTGAATCCGTTATCTTCGAAAAAAAACACATCACCACTTATTGTCAACTTAATTATCGACCGCAATGAAACTCCTCCTTTACATACAGCAACACAAGATTCCTGACTCTAGTATTTGAAGTAGTTACAGCTGAGCTAATCTTTTTAAACGAACCTTCATTTGAAACTGTATTGGGGCAGTATGCTATATTCTCTGATTATTTGTTTTTCGAAAATATTTATGCAGATTGTCTTAAGAATATAATATAATAGGGTTAGAAATATGTTTTTATCTCCAATTTGATGATTTCATTTATTTAATTATAATGACTGTAGCTTTTTGGGAGAAGGCCAAATCCTTTTGGTAAATAAAAAATGGAATTTTGTAGCATTATTTAAAGTAAAGTTCTTTGTGCTGTTTTTGGTGTTATTAATACAAGAGTGATAAACTCAAAGGAGTATTGATAAGTAAATCAGATGCTATAGTAAACGACTTTATTTTCTATATTTTTAAGAGTTTCGTTTGTTGATCAGCTGCAGTAAACAACTTATTTTGAAAATCCGTTGTAATAGAAGAATGTAAAACCTTTGAGAAATAAGGAAAGCCAGTAAACAACTTTATTTTACACAAACATTTTCCCCTTTTTCTGTGTATAATCAGTGTTAGAAAGTGATTATAATAAAATAACCGGGTGCGCTAACACCCGGTTATGGTACAACGTTCCGCACAAGATGAGCGGTCATGGGTTTAGTAGAAAACAGTAGCTACTTACAGGGGGGCTACTGTTTTCCTTTTGCTGTGACTATTTTGAAACAATTAACGATGCAAAAGCAATCATTAATGCCAGGCTCTCAAAAACAGTCATAGTCACCACCCCCTCTTATGGGGATAATGACCGCCCACCCTGCACCTATGCAGTTGTACCGGTATTATTATATCATAAAGGGCCATTGCTGCCAAACGTTTGTTCTGCCGGATTGTTTTTCCATAGAGTAAAATTGTTGTAGGACAAATAAAAACAAGAGACATCCTTCTTTTGGTAAAATGGAAGTAACCACACGACCATTGGCCAGGAAGGAGATGTCTCTTGTGAGTAATATTGTACTACAGATTTGTGAAAAATTCATTGGTGAAGTTTTAGGTGTTTTCGGACAGGACCAGGTCAAAAAAATCGAAGACATGGAAACAGGCTTAAAAGAGAAAACAGATAGTTTTGTTTTGGATGTGATGAAGGTATATTTGGAGGCCCTGGATCAGGCGATAGTCGATGATAAGGCAGGTCGCAGAAGAAAAGGAATAGTCATTGAACGCAGGTCTGACAAAAGGGAGCTATATACGCTGTTTGGCCCGTTAAAGTTTGAGAGGACCTACTTTTATGATAAGCGGAACCGGGAATACGGGTATTTGCTTGATAAGGCGGCAGGTCTTGACGGGTATGAACGCATATCAGGGAATGTGGCCAGGGTTTTGGTGGAACATGCGAGTGAATCTTCATATGGAGAGAGCAGCAGGCATGTAAGTGGTGGGGAAATCAGCAGGCAGACAGTGATGAAAAAGGTCAGGCTGCTGAATGGACTGGAGATAAGCCGACCGGAGAAAAAGAGAAGTGTGCGGGTTTTACATGTCGAAGCAGATGAGGACCACGTAGCGATGCAGGATGGGACTAATGCAATAGTGCCATTGATCAGCATACATGAGGGCATAGAAAAACGAGGCCGGCGTGGCAACTGCGTAAATATACATCACATATGCAGCTATGGGAAGAATACTGAGGATTTATGGGTCGAAGCGGCAACGTGGATAGATGATAATTATGAAGCAGAAGCAATAAAGCGAATATACCTGCATGGAGACGGAGCAACCTGGATAAAGCGGGGGCGAAACTGGCTGCCCAAAGTGAAAATGGTGTTGGACAAATATCATCTTAACCGGTCAATTATTGAAGCAACCGGAAGACAGAAGGAGCGCCGGGGAGAGATATATTATGCACTCAGGGAAGGCGATAAGAAAAGGTTCAGGGAAATAGTCCACCAGATGTATGAAACCGCTGTGAGCAAAAATGAGCAGGAGAAAATCCATAATTTCCAGAAGTACATAAAAAACAACTGGGAAGGAATTGAGATATACAGTAAAGAAGTGTGTGGAGGCAGTTGTACCGAAGGTCACGTAAGCCACGTTTTATCAAGCCGTTTAAGCAGCCGGCCGATGGGCTGGAGCAAGACCGGATTAAAGGCCATGTCTGAATTACGGGCTTTTTGCAGTAACGGTGGCCGGGTAGAAGTCAAACACCTGAAGGCTGAAAAGCCTTTGCCCTATAAAGTGAGAAAAAAACAACTGACAAAGGTAGCGAAAGTACTTCAAAAATATGAACTGGACAAACTCGACAATATGCCAGTGATAAGCATCGGGAAGGTGCTCTATATCCGTAGACTTCTAAATACCATAAAGAATGGTGGACTTGGTTTTTAATCATTCCAAAGAAGGCTGTTTTGAAGAATATCCTACAACAAGTTGACACTGTCCAGAGTGCCGGAACAAAAATCATGCCGGACAGCAGGCGGGAAAGTTTCGTTTTGGGTAGATACGTTAACGAAATCGCCTGTGCTAAGTCTATGGAGGTTACTTATGGAGGTTACTTATGGAGTTTACTTATAAGAAAAGAGCCCTAATCATCTTTGCGGTTATGTTCTTGTTTGGAGTTTCTGCCACGGTGTATGAACTTGTCTTTGGTACTCATTTATTTGAACCCGAGATTTTATTTGCATTAATTCTTGTTTTAACGGGTTCAACCGGTGTAGCGTGCTACTACAATAAATTAAAAGCTGTCATTTTCGTTACTGATGAAGGCATTGGTTATAAAAATAAAATAGAAAGATTCATTAGATGGGATGAAGTAACAAATGTAGAAGTTGGTTACTTTTCGTATTTGTATTTTAGTTGGAAAGAGAGTTTTATCGTAAAAATCCAGAGTATAAATAACGAAATAAGCGTTGGATCTGAAATAAAGAATGTCGCAGAATTGATTTTTTTCATGAAAGGTAAGTTAGGGGGGGAATTTGATACCAAGGAAATTCCTGCTTGGTTTAAATACAAACAGCGTTAAGTGCTTCTGATGATTGGGTTATAGGCCAGTTATTGTCTTTAATTAATAGAGTTGCTAAACAGTAATAGGTTAACCGCCGTAAGGAAAAAAGAGTTAGCCACGAATTACACTGATTTACACGGATTTTCAGATTAGATAATGAGTGAAAGAGAAAGAGGGAAGAAATTCCCTTGGCTTACCAACTGCGGGGGGCGTCGGGCAACCGGCATTCCTACCGTGGCGGCGAAATTCGAAAGCAGATTTCGCAATAAGGGAGAAGGAAAAATGATATTTGTAAGAAATGGTGAAGGCGTTACAACGGCACTAATTAAAAAGCATAATATAGCTGTTTATTCGGAGAAACAAATTTCAGAAGAACTATTAAAAAAATTATTAGTTGACAGTTAAATTCTACCGGCGTTAAGTCATTACTTAATATGCAACTTTGCACTGGGGAAAACGAGCAAATTATTGGAAAAATAGGCAAATAATGACGAAATGACGTATAATATTATATGGCTGGGGAAATTCATAATATTTTTAAAGAATATGGGAACAGCCATATAGGGGGGCTTCGAGGAAGAAGAATGTCAAGATTAAAGGCGATTGGGGTTGTTAAGGGTTAACTCCCAGTTAAACTATTGACATCAAATCCCATCCATGGTATATTGTATACATTGTACAAATAATAACATTTGTACCAATACGGAAGAAGGAGGAACCGACCGTGACCTCAATGATGCATAGATTACAAAAACATAACAATATTGATAACGCTGTTGCCATAGATTGTGGTAATGAACATGGTTTGGTTCTTCATGGCCTTTTCCTGAAGCAGAATAAATCAGTGAAGGAACCGGTTGGTGCAAGTCTCAATGGGTCGTTTAGCTAGGTCATCACTTAGTATTAATGCCCTATCTGGAGGCTTGTGAGCTTCCAAGGTAGGGTTTTTTGTTTTCCTACATAACCTTTTTAGGATACCTATAAGGTTAATCGGGAATACGAGGACTGTCTTGGAGTGTTTAATTCCGGGAGAGTCCTTTTGTGATTGTGGGGGTGCAGCTCAGTTCAACTCTTTCCACCCTCACAAAAAAAACATTCCTGGGAGGGATTTTAGATGTTGACAACAACAGTCAAAAATCGTCTCGGGAATACTGAAAAAATCATCACTACTCTTGGATTTTTATTAAAGGAAACCAAAACAGAGGTGTTTATAGTATTCCCGGACGGAGTAATCAAAATGAAAAAATAAGAAATGGAGGTGCATGCAGATGATTTTAAGTTTCTTAAAGTTTATTGCAGAATGGTATGTTGGCCTTTGCACGCCCTCATGGAAGTACGAAAAAAATCCTACGTATCCGTGGCTTGCAAAGACTGACATGAATTAGAATAAGTTAATTAAATCCGGAGGTACATAGTGGTTCCCGTACTTACACAACAGTATTTCCATAAGAAGGATTGAAGCAAAAGATTCACCACAAAGGGGCAGCCCCATCAGATCAGGGTTGTCTGGTAGTTGCCGGCATCAGGGGCAGTAACTCATACCTTGTACAACCGGTTCGGGATCTCAATGAGTGCATTTATTCTATATCTTAACAACCACTTCTGCAGCAAAAAACATAATATGAGAAAATTAAGTGTAATGCTCCTTTTTTCTAGGTAATGTACCGGAAGGTGTTATGTTAGCATATTATGCAGCACCATTTTCAGAGGAACTTTTGTAGTTGTAGGGAATCAGGGAACTATACTAACAAGTCCTGACGGTGTTACATGGACCCTAAGGAAATCAACTGCTGATAATCTTTTGGCTGTTACAGCAGGCCGCATAGGGTCATTTGCTTATTTTGTGGCCGTAGGTGCCAAGGGGACTATTCTAGTTTCTACAATAGCGGCAGGACTTGGGTTAGGCGTGATTCCGGAACAACCTTTGACTTAACAGGTGTAGCTTTTGGAAGGGTCAAAAACGGGATATTATTGTGGTGGTAGGGATGCTCTCGTTATCAGGAGGCATTATATTGACATCCGAAAATACCATTACAACTGTATAACCAAAACATTTATCTCCCAAATCACCCTTTCGAGTGATTTTCAATTTTTATTATTTTTTAATACCTGTTAGCAGTATTTCAAAGTGTTCCAGAGATTGATTTCTTAAGTCAAAATCGGGGTATCGTATACACCATTCATATGTAAGTCCTCTCATGGCCAAAACATAGTGTCTTGTAATTGTTTCAACATCTATCTCTTTTTTGAATTCCCCTTGCCGTATTCCATGGTTAATTATATTACCAAATATTTTATAAAGGTATCTACTGGGGTTTAACAAAGAATCAGTATTTATAGTTCTTGTTAAATGGGCTTCATATAAGATTCTCATTATATCATAACCCATAGTACAGGTGATAACGTCGACTATTTTATTTATCAGAGACATTATCAAATCCGAAGCCATTGAGTCAGCGGAAAATGATTCGAAATAGCTTTTGTACCCTAAGTCTACTTCGTTTACATAATCAGCAATCAGGGCAGCAACCAGTGAATATTTCGAATCAAAATGCACGTAGAAAGACCCTTTAGATACCCCTGCCATTTCAACTATAGAGTCCACACTTACATTATCAAAACCATACTCACTGAATAACCGGTGAGCAGTATCATAGATTTTCTTTTTCGTTACCGCGGCTTGTATTTTTTTGTTATTTGATTTCTTTTTACCCATGCGTTCTTCTCCAAATTTTTTAGTAATTAGCAGTAACTATATAATTATAGGTAATTATACCATATAAATACATTTGCTGCTAACGGAAAAATTGTAAAGATGCCCTGTGGCGCAAGATTTACCACGGGGCATCTTTGTTAAGAACCTAAACCGTAATTAGGAATTAGATTATCTGCGCTGGCTAAGCTTTGCTGGGACAGGGTATTTTTACGGGTTTGCCACTAAAAAAGATACGTTAAAAGATACGTTTACCCCGTTGTCAGCAGTCAGTGTAACAGTTCCGGTATGCGTTCCGGGTGATAAGCCTTCAATAGCATAAACATAGAATAACTCAGTTGGTGTGTTCTCATCTAACGTATCTGTCCATCCACCCGGTATCTGCCATGGGTGATCCAGCCATACCCCAAATTCCGCTGTGGTTGTCACTGTCAGATTGGTTATAGCTCCGGTTCCTGTCCTTTTTACATATACAGGTCCACCCAAGACATCATCCCAACTATACCATGTTGCCAAACCGTAAGGACCGCAGTTGAAAACGAGAGTATCGCCAATTAGGCTTGTGGATTGGAAGTCAACCAGATCTATAGCATAAGTTGCCATCGTAATCGTGTATTCCGCTTTATCGCCGTTTTCTGCCGTTACTTCAATTATCATATCTGCTGTTACATCTGTGGTTTCCTGATCCGGTACTGCGTTTCCTCCGGATCCCGTCAATATTTCAACCGTTGCTCCCACGGCTGCTGTTAATCCTGCCTTTAAGGCGCTGACCTTGGTTCCGGCGGGTACTGCGTCGATGTTTCCGGCGGACAATACTCCTACCGATGTACCGGTAATGTTATTTTCTCTCCTGGCTTCAATTGTCAGGTTAATAGTCTTCTCCAGTTTCACGGTATTGTCCGTTGTTGAGGTTGCTACTAACACGATGCTTTCAAAATACTCAGTGGTATAGTATGGCAATGTTACAATTCCTGTGTTTGCTCCCACGCTCATATACCATGCGGGATTTTTTATAGACCAGGTAACCGCTTCATCCGCTATGGGATCGCTGTTTTGATCCTTCACCACTGCCGTGTACGTTGTAGACGTTGAGTTTTCGTACCGTTTTATTTCTATTGTATCAGGTCCGGCAATTTCTATCGCTGTAATTAATGCCGTAACTTCTTCCGCTTGCCAGAAACCATCATAAAATACTTTGTATCGCTTGCCGTCATTTGTTCCGCCGGAAACGTTGAAGTAGAATTTACGGTTTCTTACATCCTGGGTTTCATCTATGGTAACATTTTTGGCTTCGCTGTTCAGGGTGAAACCGGAAACTCCCTGCAGTTGTGCTGCCGCACCGGTATCAATTTGATTTGACAGCTCCAGTACTGTAGTCTGAACTGCAGCGGTCCAGCTATAATCCTCACAGTATATTGCAACGGTTTGCACTGTACCCTGGGCGGAATTCGTAATTGTGAGGCTATACTCTGCATATTGAGAAGTTCCTGCAGCGATATGTACTCTTTCTGCTCCCGGTGTAGTATCAAGGGAAAATCCTTCTGATCCGGCCCCCTCTATTAAACCGCCATTAACATGCTCTGAAATGTCAATGGTTTGGGCTTTGGAAATTTCCAGTCCTTGTTCGAGCCAATCTTCCTGCTCTGTTACAATCCACCAAACAGTAGAGCTATTTTCAAGGTACAGGAAATTTGAGTTTTCCGGAATTGCTGCTGCCACATGATATATGGCGTCATTTTCTCCCTGCGTCACTGAGATTATTGAGATGTCGTTCCAGGAATTATAATCATAGAGCCATAAATCCTCCGGGTTTATACCTTCGACACCTTTATAGAGATTCAGGGTAAAGCCGTCTTGAGTTAAATTGGTCATAAATGCTTTATTCGGAATTATGGTGAAGGAATACCAATCATCACTATAAAGGGATTGTGCGAACACCCCGTCGTTGTCACCAGCCAGGGAGCCACGCACCAGGAGCAGATACCCGGTATCTGCTTCGGTCCGAACGTAAAGCGTGTCTGTTGCACCTTCAATGGGATTCATTTCAAATGTAATGGGATTAACCCTGTACCACTGATAGCTTAAGCCCTCTAAAAGGCTGTTCCATGACGGATCAAATACTCCTGTATCAGCCTGCAAACCACTGCCCGCATATGGAGGCTCAATGTAAAAGCCATCCGCATCAGTCACTGTCGAATTTATCCCCAACCGATCAAAATATGCGTTTGCATTGATATGAGGCATAGGGATTTCAACTGTGTTGGAGGTGGATACCTCTTCTCCGGTACTGGCCAGACGGTATTGATAAGGCGCATCCGGGTAAAGGATAAACATATCGCCCCAGTTATCATAGCTCGTAACCTCTGCCCATGTGTCACCATTATCACCGGAACACTGCAGAACAAGGCCGCCATCGGGATAATCTCCATAGGGCAGGAAAGAGAGAACCAGTTCCCAGACGCCTTCAATAATATGGCTTGTCACTATATACAAACCACCAAATCGTCCCGGTTCACTTACAAAAGATGGTGCCGAAATACTGCCGCCTGCACCAGGGACAAAAGGTTCAGGTAATAATGGTGCAGCAATAGTGTAATCAAAGGCTGCCAAATTGCTGTTTGTCATCCCCGCTTTTACTGCAATGGCCTTGATGGTTTTAGCAGTGTTTATAACGGGCTTATTCTCCGGATCGTACTGAAGGCTTGATGTTGATGGTGTGCTTCCATCTGTCGTGTAGTAAATGGCAGCACCTGCTGTGGTTGATGCCAGTGTTATTTCTGTTCCTGAGAGCACAGCCCCTGCTGCCGGGTTTGCTGTGGGTGTCGCTGCCTTTTGCGTAGAAGTGCCTCCGCTGCCTCCGGTTGAGGTATTATTGCTGCTGTCAAAAGACTCTGTAACTGTAGTACCGGCTATATTTGCAGAGATTCCGGGAGCGATGGTCATACTTATCGGGTTAGATTGAAGGACAACATCAGATGTGTTGACTGCTGCTTTTTGGATGACTCCTGTTCCTGTAATAGAAGCACTGGCATCAATAGTAAGGGACTGAACAACAGCACCTGCTGCAATGTTAAGAGTAGCTCCTGTCGCCCTGTCATTCACGTCTAATTGCTCTATTTTTCCCTCAACCAGGCTTACTTTGGCATTTGGGTTTTGTACCTGAACATTACTGAATTCTCCCATTAATTCTACATAGGCGCCTGCAGGCACCTGAACCACTACCTCATTAAATCCCAGTCCGGTAAGTTCGCCTTCCTCTAATTTGGCATTTGACCTGGTTTCTACAGAAGAGATATCGGTCGAACCTGATGCCACAAGTCTTACTTTTGTTCCATCCGGCACATCAATCACCACAGAACCAAGGGAGGAATTAATAACGATGATACTGTTTATACCACCCCCGCTCACAATTGTGAGACCTTTTACAGTCACATTATCCAGGGTTGCCTCGCCTGCACCTATTCCTTCTGTGAGGTAGAGGTTTCCTTCAATTATGGTATTCCTCAGAGTAACTCCCGGTTTGCTTATTGTTGCATTACCGTTTATAGTCTGAGTACCTGTTTCCGGACCAAAGGTTTCCGCAGTATTATATAGTGTACCGACAACTTTATCAAGAACCGCTACTACTTCAGCCCTGATAATCGGTTTTTCCTGAGCGAAGGTTTTATCGGGATAGCCTGCCATGAAGCCTAAACTGATAGCGGCATTAATTTTGTCTTTGCTCCAGCTGGGGATATTTCCCGAGTCGCTAAAACCTGCTAAAACATTTTGATATTTTGTGGTATCCAATTTCAGGATATTACAAATAATTACTGCTGCTTCCTGTCTGCTAATATTATTATTAGGCTTAAAAGAACCATCGGAATAACCTGCAACATAGCCGATTTCCTTTGCCTTGGCAATGTCCCCTGCGAACCAGTCAGTTTCTTCTACGTCATTGAATTTATGTGAGACTCCGGGATTATAGCCAAAAGCCTTGTTGGCCAGGGCAACAAACTCTGCCCTGGTGATATTTCTGTCAGGCTTAAAGGTATCATCACTATATCCTTTTATTAAGCCTTTGTGCAACCAGTTTTCAACCTGGTTTTCAGCCCAGTGCCCTTTAATGTCCTGGACTTCACCGGCATATACCGGTAAGTTGAGAGCAAAAACCAGCACTAAGACTAAAGAAACTACAATCAAATATTTACTTTTTGTTAACACCCACAACACCTCCGCTAAAAAATTTTAATTCAAAAAAAAATACTAATCGAAGCATTTACATGAAAAGCAATACTTGCAGCTAGTATCGTTACTATAATTAAACATCGAATTAAATATCGCAAAATATTAAGAAGAATTCTAGATGGAATATAAAGAGTTTTAAAAGAACGGTCGTAAGGGAGGACAAATATAAAAAATTTATATAATGACTATAGTCACTGACTATAGTCATTATATAAATTTTGGCTATACTTGTCAATATAGGGAGTAAAATAGCGAAAAACGTCGATAAAAATTGTTTGGCGGTCAAATACATAATACTCATTTGTGTCCGGCAAACCGGGTATAGCTCTGCCGAAGGTGTTACGCCAAACTCTTTCAACAGGTAAGCTGCCAGCTCCTTGTAGAGGGACATTGCCTGCTGCCTTCGCCCGCTCTTCCAGGGTAAGATGGATGAACTCAGAATATACAATTATGCCTTGAGCAATGATGAAATAAAGGCCATCTATTTATGATACTGCTGCAAAAAGGCACCCAACCATTTGGGCGCCTTTTTGTGTTTAACAGGTGAAACAGGCGCAAAAAGCAAAGAATCTTCAAGTTTTCTTATCTATAAGTATATCTTCATAATTTGGTGCAAATACTAAAACAGCTATCAAAGGAGGTGCAATATGGATTCACAGAGAGCGCAGGAAATTTCCGCTTCACCGGTTATGGCTAATGTAACTTATAACGGAAACCGTGTTTATATTGAACATGTGGATCAGGAAAATCAAATAGCTACAATTCACCCGTTAGAGAACCCAAATCATAAACAGAGCGTTCCGGTAACTAATTTAGAAGAATACTAATTATAACAGGTAAAAGTGTAATATGAAAGCTAATTAAGAATGGCTACTGTTAATCAGCAGCCATTCTTTTTGTTTAAGGCGCTAACATTTTATCTAGAGGAGCGCCCGGTTTTATCAGGTTCTCAATCTCATATACGGATATTGGGAATACAGGGAACCCGTTTGCATAAGCTGTGAACTCTACCAGCTGGTAATAAATCACCAGAGCTTTATCTGCAATATAGTAATCCTGGCTGCAGGGTTTTATTCCTTTATACGGACTGATTAGAGAAATGTTTCTGGCTTTAATCTGTGCCGATATGAGGTCTGAAAGAACTTGCATATAGTTGCTGTCTGGCTTAAACAGATCATACAATTGATAAAGTTTTCCTGTCTGAATATCAAAGGTTAATGATTTTATCGTGGTCCAGCCATGAGCAGCTGGGTATGTCATTGTGTAGTTGCCTAATGATAAACTCAGGATACCCCGTTCATTAGTCTTGATTTCATACCATCCCATAATATCCATGGGCAGGATATGAGGGTATCCCTGGTTCAGCAGTTGTCTGACTTGGGCGTTGTAGAGTTTATTTACCATGGACAGAATAGTATAGTTGATTTTGTCCTGTATGGCTGTGTTTACCATACCCACCAATACAGGGTAATCTATATAGCTGTTTCCCTGCAATGTTATCCTTTGTGTAATAATCTGCAGAGCTGGGATGTAACTCATCTAACCCACCTGCCTTTTATACGATACTGATACTACACAATACCCAGATTTACCTACTTATGTGAATTGCGCTCTGATTTTTGTGAACCTCCAATTCGGGTATGATGTGATGCCATTAATCTGTCCCAGGGGTTTCCTGACTTTGACCCTCGTAGAATCAATATTATCAAATTGGCAGAAGAGACCGGAAGATTACGGAATAGAATACTGTTATGATATCTAACAGAATATGTGTAAGTGATGCAGATGAATGGTTCCACTTGCGGAGGAGCTGTCAGTTATCCCCTGTCTACAGGTCGTGTCAACGTAACATTTTTAGACCCGTCAAGCCGCCACCTGGTTAAAGGATACAACGATTCTGACCTAATCTTCAGCGCCCCGTTTTTCTAAGTGCGCAGCATTGTGGAAAGTATACCCTTGTGCACTGCAGGTACAGCCGAGCCGGGAATGGGCTACAATGAGGTCATGAACAAATAGTGAAACTGGACAGGCAAGCTAAAAAGACCAAAGGAGGCAAAATAATATGGATTACAAAATTGAGGTAACTGAACAACCGGCTCAACCGGTACTTTCGATGCGGAAGAAGACGTCTGTGGCCAATCTGCCCCAGGAGTTGGGACAGGCTTATGGCGCTATTATCCAGTATCTTGGTGAAAGTGGTGAAAAACCGTCGGGAATTGCCTTTGCGGCATATTACAACATGGATATGGAAAACCTTGATGTGGAGATGGGCTTTACTGTCCCGCGGCCTCTTGAAGGGAAAGATGACATCAAAGCCGGTGAAATCCCGGCCGGGAAACAGGTCTCCAGTATGCACAAGGGACCGTATCAGGGGATGGAGCCTGTTTATGAAGCTGTAACCAAGTGGATTCAGGAGAAAGGATATGTACCAACCGGAGTGGCCTATGAATTTTACTATAATTCCCCGATGGAAGTGCCGGAAAGCGAGCTTTTGACCAAGATTGTTTTTCCTCTAAAATAAGGGAAGAAATACCTGGCCATATGCTAACCTATGAAGAAGTATGCGCCGGGGGAACCGGCCACTACGAAGCTGTGCAGATAACCTATAACCCGGCTGTGATATCCTATGACAAGCTTTTGGAAATCTTCTGGCGTCAGGTTAACCCCACAGATCCTGGCGGCAGTTATATGATCGGGGTAAATCATACCGAACGGCAATCTTCTACCACAATGAAGAGCAGAAGCTGAGTGCAGAAAAATCAAAGAACGCCCTTACCGAAAGTGGGCGATTTACCCGGCCCATAGTGACTCAAATATTACCGGTGACAGCTTTTTTCCCGGCAGAAGAGTATCACCAGAACTAGAGTAAATTATTATTGGTTGTCTCAGGCTGGAAAATGATTTAGAATATAATTATAATAACTCGTACTACCAATGATAAAAGGAAGAGGCTATGCTTAATAAATTTAAGCTTTTTACGGGGTTAACCGAAGCGGAAACAGAGCATATTTTGAGCTGCTTTTCGTATGCCGGTTTTGCCAAGAAAGAGCAAATAAGATTTGATGATTCCTCTAAGGACTATATTTACCTCGTTAAGTCGGGACGGGTCAAAATATCCTATTTATCGCCTGAAGGCAAAGAAATAATTGTAACCATTCTACACTCCGGAGATATTTACAGTCTGCATTCAGAGGCCAATGCCACAGTCCTGGAGCCTGCGGAAATTCTCTATATCGGTACTGAAGGCTTTAAGAAGGTTTTGATGCAGAACCCGGAATTGGCTGCCGGGCTGGTGAAAATTTTGGGTGTCATCCTGAAAAACACCAATGATGCCCTGCTGAACCTGGCCTTTAAAGAGGTCAACTCAAGGGTTGCTTCCCTGCTCCTGAAAACTGCCCGGGAAAGAGGTATATCTACCGGGGAAGGACTTAAATTTGAACTTGGCCTGACCCATGAAGAGATTGCCGGTCTTATCAGCAGCTCACGGCAGACAGTAACTACTATTCTCAACCGGTTTGAATCTGCCGGGATTATTACTGTAAACCGCAAAAATTATATTGTCAGGGACATGGAGATGCTGATTGCCCTGAGCTAAAATCTAAATAAGATTCTAAAAATGTCGGCGGGATGACAGAATATCCCGCCTTTTTTGTTTACAATTATAATCAGATAGGTGACGTCACAAGAAAAAAGAGAGGGGGAATCAAATGAAACAGATACTGGTTAAAACAGAACGCTGTGTTGGCTGCAAATCATGTGAACTAGCCTGTAGTGCAGTTCATTCCGGAAGCAAGGATTTTTTGGCCGCTGTTCTGAATGGGGAGCGGCCGGTCAGAAGAGTTGCTGTGGAGACAAACCGGGAGAACACAGTTAATATCCCGGTCCAATGCCGGCATTGCCGCGAGCCCAAGTGTGTCACTGCCTGCATGACCGGCGCCATGCATTTGGACGAAGCGACAGGTTTGGTGTTAAACCGCGAGGAGAAGTGTGTCGGCTGCTGGATGTGTGTTATGGTCTGTCCGTACGGGGTTATTGTCCCCAATGAAGAGGAGAAAAAGGCTGTCAAGTGTGACCAGTGTCTCTCCGGAGGGCATGACCCGGCATGTGTTAAAGCCTGCCCTACCGGAGCCATAGAATTTATTGAAATCAGTGGGTTTGATAAAACCAGAAGAAAAGAATTCCTGACAAAATTTGTTGCGGGAGGGGAGGCTTGAGTATGGATTATTTGAAGAAAACCATTGACAGCGCTGCGGGGAAAATGATTCAAAAAGCTGCCAAAGAAGGGATCGAGACAGTTTGGGACCGTTTTGAGGCCCAACAGCCCCAGTGTGGTTTTGGGCTGACCGGACTTTGCTGCAGGCACTGCAACCAGGGGCCGTGTCGTATCGACCCATTTGGCGATGGCCCGCAATATGGGGTTTGCGGCGCAGATGCCGACCTCATTGTGGCCCGCAATTTACTGAGGCAGGTGGCAGCCGGAGCAGCGGCCCATGTTGACCACGCTTATGAGGCAGTGGAGACTTTGGCTGCTGTTGCCGGGGGAAGTGCCGCATATTCTATCAAAGACCGGAACAAGCTTTTGGCAGTTGCCGGGAAGTTAGGGATCGAGACAGAAAACAAATCTGATAATGATATTGCCAAAGAAATCGTCGGTATTGCCTGGTCTGATTTCGGTAACCATTCTGATTCCGCTCTGAAATGGCTTGTGGCTACAGCGCCGCAAGAAAGGGTAGAAACATGGAGCAAGTTAGGGGTATTGCCCCGAAATCCTGACCGGGAAATCAGGGAAGCCCTGCACCAGACTACCATGGGTATGGATGCCGACCCGGTAAACCTGATCCTGGCAACTGTAAAGCAGGGGCTTGTTGACGGTTATGCCGGCTTACATCTGGGCACCGACATCCAGGATATTTTATTTGGCACACCATCTCCGGTGGTCGCTGAGGCCAACCTGGGAGTACTCCGGGAAGACCATGTCAACATTGTGGTCCATGGTCACGAACCCATGTTATCGGAAAAAATCGTCGAGTGGGCCCGGAAACTCTCCGGTGAGGCTCTGGCTGTGGGGGCCAAGGGAATTCAACTGGCAGGTGTCTGCTGTACCGGCAACGAAATCCTGATGCGTCAGGGTGTGGCTATGGCCTCCAACTTTTTGGCCCAGGAACTGGCTATTATAACCGGGGCTGTTGATGCCATGGTTGTAGATGTTCAGTGTATCATGCCTTCTCTGGCCAGAGTGGCTGCCTGTTACCATACCAAGATATTTACCACATCACCAATAGTGAAAATACCGGGCGCCGAACATGTTGACTTCAATCTTGGTGAAGCCGACCAAAAGGCTGAAGAAATTGTGCGCAAAGCTATTGAGAATTACAAAAGGCGTGATCAGAGCCGGGTTGATATCCCCAATGTAAAAACTAAAATGATGGCAGGCTTCAGTGTGGAGGCAATAGTTGCCGCATTGGCAAAATTGGATGCCGATAATCCGTTGAAACCCCTGGTAGATAACATTGCCAATGGAAATATTCTTGGCGCAGTAGGCACTGTCGGCTGCAATAACGTCAAAGTGGCCCAGGATTCCTTCCATGTTAATATGGTGAAAGAATTGATAAAAAATAATGTTCTGGTGGTAACTACCGGGTGTTCTGCTCAGGCTCTGGCTAAAGCCGGTCTGATGACTCCCGAAGCAACTGAGAAATATGCCGGGGATACCCTTAAGGCTGTGCTCACCGCTGTTGGAAATGCCGCCGGAATCGGCGCCCCGCTGCCTCCGGTACTTCATATGGGGAGTTGTGTGGATAATTCCCGGATTGGGGATTTGTTAAATGCACTGGCCGGTTATCTCAAAGTACCCATCAAAGATTTACCGGTAGCCGCTTCCGCGCCTGAGCACCAGCATGAAAAAGCCCTCAGCATCGGAACCTGGGCTGTTTCTCTCGGGCTGCTGACTCACCTTGGCATTGTCCCACAGGTTATTGGAGGCAAAATGGTTACTGAGATTCTTACCGGGGATACTGCCGAGAGCCTCCTTGGCGGCAGGTTCTATGTGGAAACAGACCCCATTAAAGCAGCCCATGGGCTGATAGACCATATCAAATCCAAACGCAAAGCCCTTGGCATATAATGGGACGGGGGTGGCATAAGTGCGCTATCTGATTATAGGGAACAGCGCTGCCGGTGTCTCTGCCGCTGAAACCATCCGCGGACTTGATAAGTCAGGGCAGATAGATATTATCAGTGACGAAAGGTATCCTGCATATGCAAGATGCCTGACCTCATATTACCTGGCGGGGCAGATGTCTGATGAACAGATGATGATAAGGAATGCAGATTTTTATGCCCGGAACAAAATCATCCTAAACACCGGGCAAAAGGCAACTGGGATCGATGCTGCAGCACGCGTGGTGCGCACAGATAACGGACACGTCTATAGTTATGACAAACTCCTGATTGCCACAGGGGCTTCCCCTGTGATCCCTGACATACCTGGTGCAGAAATGAAAGGTGTCTTTGGTCTGCGCACACTGGATGATGCCAAGGGGATAGCGGCCTGTGCCGGTCAGGGTGGACATGCTGTGGTCATGGGCGGGGGTTTTGTATCCCTGAAAGCGGCCTATGCATTATTGAAGGCCGGGCTGAGGGTAACCTGCATAGTGTCTTCAGGGCAAATCCTGTCGCAAATGCTGGATCGCGAGGCTGCCCGGATTTTGGGTGACCTGCTCATCAGTCATGGGCTGGACATTAAGTTTTATGCTGATGCCGCTGAAATAGCTGGGGAATCAATCGACGGGGTAATGACTGCCCACAGTGTTAAGCTGACAACAGGTGAAACCATTCCGGCAGATGTTGTCATCATCGGCAAGGGGGTTACCCCTAACACCGGCTTTTTGTCGGGAAGCGGCATTGACACAGACCGGGGCATTTTGGTAAATGAGCATCTGGAAACAACTGTCCCTGATATTTATGCTGCCGGGGATGTAGCCCAGGCTCTTGATATTCTGACCGGACAAAGGAGCATTAATGCAATTTGGCCCAATGCCGCCGAACAGGGAACAGCGGCAGGTCGGAACATGGCCGGAAGCCCTGTTGTTTATGAAGGGTCGCTGGGCATGAATTCAGCAGATTTCTTCGGCCTGTCAACAATCGCCGCCGGTAACCCCAAGGCGGAAGGGGACGAGTATGAAGTCGTCAAGCTGTTTCCCGGATGCAATATTTACCGCAGGCTGGTGTTTAAAGGAGATAACCTGATAGGTTATATTATGGTGGGTAAGACCGCCCGGGCCGGAATCCTGACTTCTCTCATCAGGGAAAAAGTCCCCCTTGGCAGCGCCAAGAATGAGCTGAAACAGGGCCACATCAGACAGAGGCTTGTATGGTAGAACGCGAAAACGTTTAATAGACAACCCTTAAGTTCGTCCAGATCAAAGGGTTACTAACTCAAAACTTGTTGACCTTTCGATAAAAGCGGTTATATAATGCAAATACTACTAAGTGTAAAAAGGAAAAGCTGCTTTTGGGAAGGGAGTTTTGGTATGGTACACGCTGTGGCTCTGTTTATACTTGCCGGTTTGGCGGAAATAGGCGGAGGGTATCTTGTCTGGTTATGGCTTCGTGAAGCAAGGCCGGCATGGTATGGACTCATAGGAGGAATCATCCTGGTTTTTTATGGGATTATTCCTACCTTGCAGAAATTCCCCAGTTTCGGCAGGGTTTATGCGGCTTATGGCGGAGTATTTATAATTCTGTCTTTATTATGGGGTTGGGGAATTGACAAAAAGCCTCCCGACCTTTATGACTGGATTGGAGCTTTAATTTGTCTGGTGGGTGTGACTGTCATTCTGTGGGCTCCCAGGCATTAATAAAACAAGCCGCCTACGAAGCGGCTTATTTTTTTGCAATCTTCTATTTGAAAATCAGACCTTGTGCAGTAATATTCCATTACCTTCGCGAAACTCGTGATTTTCTCCTCTGACAAAGCAGAAGCAGATTCGGTTACACCTGCTACCTTGCGCAGTATCATCTTATGAATAAAGCTGACCTTTTCCAGGCGGTATTCATGGCCGAATACTTCTTTGACCACTGCATGTTTGAATAATTCTTCCGGAAAGCTGTCTTCCAGCTCTTTGGAGCAAACCGGTTCCGGCTGGCCGGCACATATGAAGAGCCCCACTCTCTTACCCAGTAAAACCGGCAGGTTGTTATCAATGTATTTGGTAAGAGCCTTCTGAATTTTGCCTACATATATTGATCCGCCGAGGATTACGTTGTCGAAAGGCTCCAGGCTGGGAGCCTTTTCTCGTGCAATATTCGCAACCGAAACCTCACCGGTCATTTTTGATTTCAATATACTAGCAGCCTTTTCAGTACAGCCATATTTCGTTGTGTAAATAATTAATGTTTTCATGGGCTTGACCTCCTGTATCTGTTTTGGGGCTATATTTTTCGGGTGTCAGTGCGGTAAAACAGCAACAGCTCACTATGTCCCGTTATATTCAATTTCGGTAACTTCTAACTTATACCAGGTAAAATCACCTGTTTCCGGCTTCCAGACGACATCGGTTTTATTGGGAATCCTAATACCGTTGAATTCCCGGTATTCCCTGGTCAGACCTCCCCAATCCTGAAGCACAAAGCTGCCGTTTACTTCCCGGTATCTGTTGGCTGTAAAGCTGACAACCTCCCCTTTTTCGTTAAACTCATACACCCCTGAAGCGGTTACGCCTCCATAGCTCATGATCGCTCTGGCTCTGTTGAAGTCAACTTCCTCCCATTTGATGTAGTTACTTAAGGCTGCCGTTGGAAACCAAGGCATTTCGGCCATGTATCGCAAGAGCGTACCCTGGTCTATTTCTTCACCCTTGGAATCTGCGATAGGTATCAATGAAAGAAGCTTAATCAGCATGTGGCCTTTTCCTTCATAATACTTATCCCTTCCTGCAAGGTAGACGGCGGGTGCTATCCTGATTTTAGCTGTCCATATAAAGCCGGGTTCGTCTACTCTAAAGTACTGTTTTGCTTCGGCAGGCATCCATTTTCCGTCTTCAGTGGTTCGCATCAGGCCCTTCTGTTTCAGGTAAACTGTTTTGATTCTCTCTTTTCCGATAACCTGAGAGCGTTCCAGCCAATTTTGGACACTGTGCGGCAGCCCTTCCAGGTCCGTTTCACGGACAATTTCCTTTTTATCGCCGATGTTATTAAACAGCGCTTTGACCTCTTTTCCCGCATTATAGGTGAACAGGTAATTAGCAATAAATGACGTTATCAGAAGCAGAACCGGTAAAGCTGCAGCAAATGCAAGGACGATCTTGATTACTTTTGGCATTTCATCAACTCCTTTCCGGGATGTTCCCCAGTACTATTCCGTCAACAGTGACTTTTATGAAATGCTCAATAAGGTTAATTCTGTGTTCTTCAGTAACCAAGTCCTGTTCCATGATCAGGCGTATAATCAGGCCAAAGGTACTTGCGGCGATGATCTGAGCTGTCAGTTCAATATCATTGTCATCTATGTCTCTGTCTTTGTAAATTTCTTTGAGGCCCTGGAAAAGAATTTTCAGGGCCGGTTTTTTTGCGGCGGCATCTTTGAATAGAGAGGCAGTTTGCGCTACAACCCCGGGCGTGCTGTTAAGCTGTACAGCCTTGTATTCGTCAGACATTTGCAGAGATACCTCAATGTAATTTCGCGTCATTTGCCTGAGTTTTTCTCTTGGGTCATCTGTGGTATCCAGCGCTGCAGCCAACCCATCCAGTATTTTCCGGTAACCTCTTTGCATCAGATGGTTTAATATTTCATCTTTATCCTTAAAATAATGGTAGATAATTGCCGGTGAGTATTCTATTCTGGATGCAATTTTCCTAATGGAGATATTATCAATACCATCCTCTTTCATAATCTTAGCTGCTGTTTTTAAGATGAGTTCCTGTTTTTCCCTGCGCTCCCGTTCTTTGCGTTCTTTAGATCCCAAAACAACACCTTCCATTCTAACGGTGTTAAATAATTAAACACTGTTTAACAATATAATAGTGTTTATTTTTCTAAATGTCAATAATTATTATGCAAAAATATTGACTTAAAAACAGCGAGCAGTTATAGTTATATTATAAAATTATAATATAGTGTAAGATTAATTTCTTTTGATTAGCCTCAAAAATTGTTATGACTAAGGGGTGATATGATGAATGAAAGGCTGTTTGGAATGGAAGCCGATTTCTTTAAGGCCCTTGCCCATCCGACCAGGGTACGGATATTAAAGCACCTGATTGATGGAGAGAAATGTGTTTGTGAGTTTACCGAGGACTTGGATGTGGAGCAGTCAAACATGTCCCAGCACCTGGCAATTCTGCGTAAACAGAATATCGTAGCCAGCCGGAAAGAGGGTCTAAAGGTCATATATTCGGTAATCTATCCCCAGATCTTTGAAATACTGGACTTAGTGGAAGATATCCTGGTTACCCAGGTTAATGAAACTTTAGAGCTATTAAGTAAGAAAGCAAAAAGCAAAAGGAGGTGATTAGCTTGGATATTAAAGTATTGGGTGCGGGGTGTGCTAATTGCATCAAACTTGAACAGATGGTTTTTGATGTACTGGCAGAACAGAACCTGGATGCCAGTGTCACTCATGTAACAGATTTTAAAGAAATAATGTCTTTTGGTGTTATGTCAACTCCTGCTCTGGTAATCGACGGCCAGGTAAAATTGTCGGGCGGTGTGCCTTCTAAAGCAAAGCTGACAGAAGTTATTACAGAAGCTGCCAAAGGCTAACTGAGAGGTGAAGTTTTATGCAGATTTTAACCCTGATATTTAGTTGGCTTAATGACCAGCTTTTGAGAATGACATGGCTTTCAGAATCGGTAAGTCTGTTGGTGGAAAAGGTATTTGGTTTGTCTGTCCAGGAGAGACTTGGGGGGAGCATCCAATTTTTCATCTATGATACGATTAAGATTTTCATCTTATTGTCAGTGCTTATTTTTGGCATATCGTACATTCAAAGTTACTTTCCGCCGGAAAGAACCAAAAAGATTTTGGGCAGGGTGGGAGGTATCAAAGGTAATATTCTCGGCGCATTATTGGGAACAATTACCCCATTCTGAAGCTGTTCCAGTATACCGATATTTATCGGTTTTACTTCGGCAGGTCTGCCGTTGGGAATTACCTTTTCATTCCTGATATCCTCGCCACTTGTAGATTTGGCATCAATATTGATATTAATGTCATTTTTCGGAGCTAAAATTGCTATAGCTTATGTCATTGTCGGTTTGGTTTTGGCAGTTGCCGGCGGCACAATTATTGACAAGTTAGGTCTGGAAAAGCATGTAGAGGGTTATGTCAGGGAAATTGAAAATGTCGACTCGGTAGTTGTTGAGAAGACACGTGAAGAAAGAATAGCCTTTGCCGCGGATCAAGTCAGAGACATTGTCAAAAGAGTATGGCTGTATGTGCTGGTTGGTGTCGGGATAGGGGCGGGAATCCACAACTGGATTCCCCAGTCAATTATAGAAAATGTGGTTGGGGCCAATAACCCGTTTGCGGTGATACTTGCAACAGTAGTAGGCATTCCCATGTATGCCGATATCTTTGGCACTTTGCCGATAGCTGAAGCGTTATTAGCTAAAGGGGTTGGCGTCGGCACCGTAATGTCCTTCATGATGGCGGTTACAGCTTTATCGCTGCCTTCCATGATTATGCTGAAAAAGGTGGTCAAACCCAAACTCCTGGCAGTCTTCTTCACGATAGTAGCGGTTGGAATTGTTGTTATGGGTTACTTTTTTAATGCAACATCATATCTTTTCGGATAGTTGGGCAGCAAGAAAAGGCTCCAGGCGTGGAGCCTTTTCTCAATATCTCTCGCTAATTGATAAGAAATTTCAGGGCTAATCACCCAGCAGCTGCAGCACTCCCTGTGGGGCACGGTTTGCCTGAGCCAGCATAGCCAGTGAGGCCTGTTCAATAATCTGACTCTTTGTATACTGTACCATGGATGAAGCAATGTCAGTATCTCTGATCCTGGACTCGGCAGCAGTCAGATTTTCTTCTGCAACCCTAAGATTGGAAATGACAGATTCCAGCCTGTTTTGAGTGGACCCTAAATTAGACCGTTCATTGGATACATCTGCAATGGCTTTGTCGGTAACCCTCAGGAACTGTTCTGCTTTGGCGCTGTCCGACAAATCAATAATCCGGTCACTCCCCGGTCCGCCTGCAATTAACCCGGAGGCCTCCCAGACAAAGTAGCCGAAAGAAGGTATCAAAGACCTTTTAATATTCAACTCCAGGGTATGGCCCTCATTTGCCCCGACTTGAAATACATATGGGTCCGCGTCAGCTCCCAGAAATATTTTTTTGGTATTAAATTCTGTTTGAATGGTAATCCTCTCGAGTTCATCAATCATTTTGGCTACTTCAAGCTCAATTTTTCCACGGTCTTCTCTTGTATTAATATCACTGGCTGCCTGTACTGTCAGCTCACGCATTCTCTGCAGGATAGAATGCTGTTCATTCAAAGCCCCTTCTGCTGTCTGAATCAATGAAACAGCGTCCTGGGCGTTTCTGGCAGCCATTCTCATGCCTCTTATCTGAGAGCGCATTTTTTCCGAAATACCCAAGCCGGCGGCATCATCCCCAGCCTTATTTATCCTCTTCCCTGAAGACAGTTTTCCCATGAACTTATTCTTCTTTGAAGTAACCGTTTTCAGCCTGTTATAAGAAAATAATGCCGCCGTGTTATGGTTAATTCTCATGAGCCATGAAACCTCCTTGTTAATAGGCCTGTTATCTTACATTATTAAACTGAATCACCTAACGGAGACTGTGAACTGAATTGTAAAGCCGTTATAGGATGCCGTAATCAGGGATCTACCGGAAGCATGAGATGAAGTCGAAATCAAATAACAATAATCATTGTTATTTTAAATAATAATTCTTCCTGAAATTTCTTAAATCCTTTTAAGTTTTGAAATTTTACCATTAGTGATGAATCATATTTAGGCAAGCGAAACATTGCTTTTTTGCATAAGTGTGTATATTATAAACATATAAATAATATTAAATATATTTAAACGTTACACGGAAGGGAGTAATAAATGAAAAAAATTGCAGAATTCTATAAGGCTTTAGGAGATGAAATCAGATTAACAATATTAAATATGCTGTCAGAACAGGAGATGTGTGTTTGTGAAATCTTTGATAAACTTGATATATCTCAGCCGGCAGTCTCCCATCACCTCAAAATCCTCAGGCAGGCTGGGCTGGTAAAAGACAGCAAAGAGGGGAAATGGATATACTATTCTTTGAATGGCAGTGTTTTTCAGGAGATCTTTCAGGATGAGAAGGTGGAAACAATCCGGTGTTATGCGGAACCTATCCGAAAGAAACTGGAAAATCTGCCTCGTTCCCAGGTAAGAACTGACCCGGCTGTTTGTGAAAAATTAACTGCGAAAAACCGATAGTTAGACTAACAGAAAATAATATTAAGGAGGTAAACTGGTATGGCGCAAAAAGAGGCAAGATTGTCTGTGCTGGACAGACTGCTGACTCTCTGGATCTTCCTGGCAATGGCTGTTGGGGTGGGTATTGGGTACATTTTCCCCGGGGTAGCTGATCTTTTAGACAGGTTATCTGTGGGGACCACTTCCATACCCATTGCTGTAGGTCTGATTATCATGATGTACCCGCCCCTGGCTAAAGTGAATTACCGGGAACTGGGCAAGGTTTTCCGAAATACCAGGGTGCTGGGATTATCACTGGTACAAAACTGGATTATCGGGCCTATCCTGATGTTTGTGTTAGCCGTAGTGTTTTTACAGGATTACCCTGAATATATGGTTGGTCTCATTTTAATCGGACTGGCCAGGTGTATCGCTATGGTTATTGTGTGGAACTCCCTGGCGAAAGGTGATACTGAATATGCCGCTGCTCTAGTGGCGTTTAACTCAATATTCCAGGTAATTTTCTACTCGGTGTATGCCTATATTTTTATTACGGTGCTGCCGGAATGGCTGGGGCTTAAGGGAATGGAAGTAGATATAACCATGGGTGAGGTAGCTAAGAGTGTTGTCATTTACCTGGGGATTCCCTTTGCTGCCGGCATGCTGACCAGGCTGTTTCTGGAACCGGCCAAGGGGAAGGAATGGTATGAAAAAACCTTTGTGCCCAAGATCAGTCCCCTGGCCCTGATTGCACTGCTCTTTACTATTGTGGTAATGTTTTCCTATAAAGGGCAGTTAATCGTACAGCTGCCGTTGGATGTGGTGCGTATTGCCATCCCGCTGCTGATTTATTTCGTGCTCATGTTTACTGTCTCTTTTTTCCTTAGCAATAGGATGGGGGTCAACTATGGCCAAACAACCAGCCTGTCCTTCACTGCGGCCAGCAACAACTTCGAGCTGGCAATAGCCGTTGCCGTAGCGGTATTTGGTATTGAATCAGGGCAAGCCTTTGCCGCGGTAATCGGCCCCCTGATTGAAGTGCCGGTGATGATAGCCCTGGTTAATGTGGCCCTTGCCTGGGGAAGAAAATACTTCACCAGAGAGGGTGAAGTTATCCGAACCCGGGGGTAACCCCTCAAACCATACAGGTTCCATATATAACCTCCTTATTATTATATGACTGTAAACAGTATATTCGGGAGAGAAAAGGATGGTTACTTTAAACCGGTTTATGTTAAGAATGGAACTGTTTTGCGATGTAAGCTTAAAAGGCTTAGCTGTACCTGCTTTTACGCCGGTGCCAGCTAAGCCTTTAACATAATTATGCGTGATAATTATGCGTGAGACTGAGTTATTTTAATATTGATATATCTGCTAATTATTTTCTCATAAAATGGTTATGGGCATTTGACTAAAACCTAAATTTGGGTTATTATAGTAAGTGGGCTTATGCCCGAAACAAATCCTTTCTATGCTTTCTTGCTTTATTTCTAACCATTTACCCGAAAAACCGATAGCCCAAAACCAGGTATTCAAATATATAAACGTTCACCAAAATTACTGCAGGAGGTGGTGAAATTGAGGACATTTGAATAAATGTCCGGGGGAGAGAAGTGATATTGCTTTTAGAAAATGGAGACCTGGTTGTGAATTCCAAGAGAACTAATTAGAAATACACTATTTTAAGGAGGGTTAAGTTAATGCCAAGATTTAAAGACCCAAACCACACCTGCAAACCGTCAGATTTCCCGAGAGTTGTTGACCCCAAAAATGTTAAACGTTCTATCGACCCAGCTGCTTTGGAGATGATTGACAAGGCTCAGGAAGAGGGCATCCAGACTACTTTTGACCGGTTTTTAGCGCAGCAGCCCCAATGCCAGTTTGGTTACAAAGGGATTTGCTGCAGATTTTGCATGATGGGTCCCTGCCGGCTTACTGCCGATACCGGACCTAAGAGCAAAGGTATTTGCGGTGCCGATGCCTGGACTATTGCCGCCAGAAGCACAGGTACAATGCTGTTAACAGGATGTGCTGCCCACTGTGAACATGGCCGGCATATTGCCCATTCCCTGTTAGAACTCTCAGAAGGGAAAGCTCCTGATTATAAAATTACCAGCCCTGAAAAACTGAAAAGTGTTGCTGCCAATGTAGGTATTGAAGCTGAAGGCAAGTCCGATCTTGAGCTTGCTAAAGAAGTGGCAGAACTAGCCTTAAAAGACTTTGAACTTCTGCCTGGTATGGGCGAATGTACCTGGACAACTTCGATGGTCACTGAAGGCCGCAGGGAAAAGTACCGGGCTTGCAACATTATGCCAAATGGAATCCAGTCAGCTATGGCAGACCTTCTTGCACAAGCACATGTTGGACAGGATAATGACCCTGTCAACATTACCTTCAGCGCTCTCCGGGCCGCATTGGCGGATGTTACCGGCATGAAGATTGCGACCGACCTGTCGGATGTTATCTTCGGAGTTCCGGAGCCTGTTGTTTCAGAAGCTAACATGGGTGTAATGAAGGCAGACCATGTAAATATAATTCTTCACGGACATAACCCCATTTTAAGTGAAATGATTGTTGCCGCTGCCAGAGAATTAGACGGAGAAGCAAAAGAAGCGGGCGCTGCCGGAATCCAGTTATCCGGTATCTGCTGTACAGGAAACGAAGTACTTATGAGACAGGGTGTGCCAATTTGTACATCTTTCTCATCCCAGGAACTCGCTATTACAACCGGCGCTGTTGATGCTATGGTTGTTGACGTGCAGTGCATTATGCCCGGAATTGTACAGGTAGCCAAGTGCTTCCATACTAAGATTATATCTACTCAGGATATTGTTAAGCTTCCCGGCTCCATGCATGTTCCCTTTAATGTAGAAACAGCCATGAATGATGCTCAGGATATAGTAAGGATTGCAATTGATTCATATAAAGAGCGTAAAGACAAGGCTGTTAAAATTCCGCAGTATAAAGAGAAAGTTGTAGCCGGCTTTAGTCTGGAAGCTATGTATGATATCTTGGGCAAAGTAAATGCAGACAAACCTGTCGGCGTTCTTGTTGATGCTATCGAAGCAGGACAAATTAAAGGTGTCGCCTTGTTATGCGGCTGTGAAAACCTGAAGACAATACAAAATGAGGCCCACATTACCATTACCAAAGAACTCCTGAAAAATGACGTCTTTATTATAGCTACCGGATGCTCCGCTCAGGATATGGCCAAGTTTGGCATTATGAATCCTGCCAACAGGAAAGGACTCTGCGGAGACGGCCTAAATGCCTTCCTGGATACACTGGAAGAGAAGTCCGGTATTGAATTGCCTGCAACATTCCACATGGGTTCCTGTGTAGATAATACACGTTGCTCTGACCTCTTTATGGATATGGCTAACTATATGGGTGTAGATACTCCTAAAGTACCGTTTGTAGCATCGGCTCCTGAAGCCATGAGTGGTAAAGCTGTTTCTATCGGGACCCATTATGTGACTTTAGGAGCGCCCGTTCATGTCGGCACAATGCCTCCTGTTGAAGGTAGTGATCTGTTCTACAGCATTACTACCCAGATTGCCAGTGATGTCTATGGCGGATACTTCATTTTTGAAATGGACCCCAAGCTTGCAGCACAAAAGATATTGAATGCTCTTGAATACAGAACCTGGAAATTAGGGGTTCATAAGAAGACTGCTGAAAAATTCGAAACTAAACTGTGCCAGAATTATTAATTCTGATTTCCCAATTCGAAAGGAGGAAAAAGAATGTCAGAGGAACTCAACTTTGATCAGATATATGCAGATGCTGAAAAAGCTATGGAAGGCAAAGAACCCGTTAAAATGTTCAGAAGGGCATATAAAGGCGCCATTACTGCGGTTAGCTATGCAGAAATTCTTTTAACCAGGGCGATTCGTACTCAGGGAAGGGATAAAAAAATAGGTTATCCCAATACTGCTTATTTCCTTCCGGTAATCCGCTGCTGGAGCGGTGAAAAGGTTACCACTCTGGGTGAATTGATACCTATCCTAAATAGGATGCGTAATCAGATTTCAGAGGCCTTGACCTTTGAACAATACCGTTTAAACGGTATGTCAACATGGTATGCAGCCGAAATCATTGAGGCAATTCAATACATCGGGTATGATGAAACTAATTTGAGATTTCCTGAACCGTGGACCGGATTTATCGGTGACCCGGTTGTCCGTTCCTTTGGTATTAAGATGGTTGACTGGACTATCCCCGGAGAAGCTGTTATCGTTGGCCGGGCGAAAGACAGCAAACTGGCAGCCAAAATTGTTGCTGACCTGATGAGTAAAGGTATGATGATTTTCCTCAGTGACGAAATTATCGAACAATTACTTGAAGAGAATGTTAAGCTGGGTCTGGATTATATTGCTTACCCGCTGGGCAACTTTACCCAGGTTGTCCATGCTGCCAACTATGCTCTTCGGGCCGGGATGATGTTCGGCGGCATCAAGCCTGGTATGCTCGAAGCCCAGAGAGATTATCAGCGGCGTCGTGTTCTCGCCTTCATTCTCTATCTGGGTGAGCAGGACTTTGTTAAGGATGCTGCCTGTGCCGGCGCAATTTATACCGGCTTCCCGGTTATCACAGATCAGGTGTTAGCCGAAGATGAGGAGATTCCCGATTGGTTCATATCAGAACCTGATTATGATAAGATTATCCAGGTTGCTCTTGAAGTCAGAGGTGTAAAACTCACCAACATTGATATCGACATTCCCATCAACCATGGTCCTGCCTTTGAGGGTGAGACTGTCCGTAAGGGAGACATGTACTGCGAGTTTGGCGGCGGTCGTACTCCAGGTTTCGAATTGGTTGAAATGGTTGGAGATGATATCGAAGACGGCAAGATTACGCTGATTGGTCCTGATATTGACACACTGGGTGAAGATGGCGGCATGCTGCCCCTCGGAATCCATGTCAGGGTTTACGGACGCAAGATGCAGGCTGACTTTGAGCCTGTTCTCGAGCGCCGGGTGCATTATTTCACCAACTATGGTGAAGGTATCTGGCACGTTGCCCAGCGGGATTTGAACTGGCTGCGGTTCACCAAGGACGCAGTGGGCAAGGGTTTCCGAATGGAACACCTGGGAAGACTGCTTTATGCCAAGTTTAAGGCTGAATTCCCGGCAATTGTTGACCGGGTTCAAATAGACCTGATCACAGATGAAGAAGAAGTAATCAAGCGTCGTGAGTTCGCCCGTGAGAAGTACAATGCACGTGATGCCCGTCTCCGCGAGTTGACTGATGAGGGTGTTGAAGAATTCTATTCCTGTACTCTGTGCCAGTCATTTGCTCCGACTCACGTATGTGTGGTTGCTCCTGAGCGGGTAGGTCTGTGTGGCGCCGTATCCTGGCTTGATGCCAAGGCCGCATATGAGATTAACCCCCACGGCGCTAACGTACCCATACTTAAGGGTGAATGCCTTGATGAGGTTAATGGTCAGTGGAAGGCCTTTAATGAGTTTATTTATCAGAACTCCCAGAGAACCGTTGAGGCGGTTAACTTCTACACCATTATGGATAACCCGATGACTTCCTGCGGATGTTTTGAGGTTATCATGACAATGGTTCCGGAAGCTAATGGTTTCATGGTGGTTAACCGGGAACACTCAGGGATGACCCCTTGTGGGATGAACTTCTCCACCTTGGCCGGTACCTGCGGCGGTGGCGCTCAGATGCCAGGATTCATGGGAATTGGTAAAGCATACTTTGGTTCCCGGAAATTCATCAAGGCAGACGGTGGTTTAGGCCGTCTTGTATGGATGCCGAAAGCCCTTAAGGAATCTCTCCGTGAAATTCTCACAGAGAGAGCAGAAGAGGACGGACTCGGCAGTGATTTCGTAGATAAGATTGCCGATGAGAGTGTTGGTGTATCCGGTGAAGAGATTCTTCCATTCCTGGAAGAAAAGGGACACCCTGCGCTGGCAATGGATCCATTGATGTAAGTTAGTGTTCATGATGATTAAAATAATGATTTAAATCATCATTTAAGTAATGATTAAATGTGATTTAAATTGTTTTTAACCTCCTTAAGCTACCGGTTGGCATCCGGTAGCCTTTTTTTTATGCAGTCATGCCGTTGATTACATACTCTGAAAAATTGGGGGTATTCTAAAAGCAGACTTTAGATGTGATAAGCTTTTCTGCTGCACTAAAAGTTTAATCAATGGGGGATAAACATGACTGTTGCTGCAAAGGTAAAACAGACTATAGCGACTCTGGACGGGATAAAAAGCACCCTGGAAATTTATGCTGCTCAATGCCAGAATGAAGAGGCAGCATTTATTTATAAGGAAGGGTCTTTGGTTGTCAGTGAAGCTGCCAATGACCTGGGGAAAAGATTAAAGACCCTGGAATTTGAAGAGCCGGAATACGGAGGATTGTGAGAGGGCGGTGCCGATGATTGAATGGATAGAGATATTACTGAGGTCAGGAGGTTTATTTTTTTTAGCCCTTTTTCTGTTAAGGGTAATGGGGAAAAGACAGCCGTCACGAATGAACCCCTTTAATTTTGTTAATTACATGGTTATTGCCATAATCTCAGCCCTGATTTCCCTTAATGTTATCAGAGATATAGCATTAGGGTTAACCGCCTTGGGCGTTTGGGTCATTCTATCCATAGCCATGGATTACCTGGCTCTGAAGAGCAAATGGGTCCAGGACTTGGTTAACGGCAAGGCTACAATACTGATGAAAGACGGTAAGGTTATGGAAGAAAATCTGCTCCAGGTGAGATATACAGGTGAAGAGCTCTTAAGGGACCTGCGCTCCAAAAACGTATTTAACCTGGCAGATGTAGAATTTGCTGTAATGGAAACAACAGGGGATATCAATGTGCTCCTGAAATCAGAAAAAAAGCCGGTAACCCCACATGATTTAGGTAAACAGGTATCTCCACAGCCAGAGCCCCAGACAGTCATCCTTGACGGCAACATCCTCAATGAGCCGCTTTCTAATCTGGGTTTGAACCGGGATTGGCTCAAGGTTCAGCTAAACAGTCTGGGGGTATCCCAGGACAATGTTTTTATTGGTCAGGTGGATGGCTCAGGAGAGCTTTATGTGGATCTTTTTGATGATGCTATACAGATCCCGCAGCCAAAAGTGAAGGAACTGCTTTTTGCCAACCTTGACAAAACTCACGCTGATCTCTTAAGCTTTGCTCTGGATACAAAAGATGATCGGGCAAAGGAAATGTACCTGAAAAACGCTAAAAAGTTAAAGCATTTAATGGAGAAATTGGAACCATTCCTTTTAAGATGAGGTGGTTTGGAAAATGTCTAATATAAAAACAAAAAAACTTAGTCTTACACAGCAGGAATATAAGGAGTTTGCCAAGGTCAGGGTACCCAACCGCCCGGTGCTTTTAAACTGTGTCAGGGCATTCATCGCGGGGGGAATTATTTGCACTATCGGCCAGGGGCTGCAATGGCTGTTTATGACGTATTTCGGATTTACAGAGGTTACTGCAGGTAATCCCACAGTGTCAGTATTGATAATGCTCTCGGTTTTATTAACCGGTCTGGGAGTATATGACCATATTGCCCAGTGGGCTGGAGCCGGAACTGCTGTTCCGGTAACCGGGTTTGCCAACACTGTAGCCTCTGCAGCGATTGAACACCGTACTGAGGGATATGTCCTGGGTGTTGGCGGAAATATGTTCAAGCTGGCCGGTTCTGTTATCGCTTATGGAGTATTCTCAGCTTTTCTCGTTGCTCTCATCAAAATAACCATCCAGGCGCTGGGGGGGATATAATGCTCACAGGCCATCAAACCTGGGTATTTGACTCTAAGCCGGTAATCCGTTCCTCGGCAGCTGTTGGCGGCCCGTTTGAGGCAAAAGGGGCTTTAGCTGCTGATTTTGATATTCTCCATGAAGATGTATGGCTGGGACAGGACAGTTTTGAAAAAGCTGAGAAAAAACTGCTGGAACAGGCCTGTGAAAAAGCCATTGATAAGGCAGGAATGAAGAAAGAAGATATTCAGTTTCTCCTTAGCGGGGATTTAATGGACCAGATTATTTCCAGCAGCTTCGCAGCACGCACGCTGGGGATGCCGTATGTGGGAATATTCGGCGCCTGTTCCACTGCCATGCTGGGACTCGCTCTGGCCTCCTTGCTGGTCCATACCGGGGCGGCAGATAATGCTTTGGCAGCGGCATCAAGCCATAACGTAGCAGCGGAAAAACAGTTCCGGTATCCTACTGAATACGGCGGACAGAAGCCTCCCACAGCACAATGGACAGTAACCGGAGCAGGAGCGGCTGTGGTTTCCAGGGAGGGAGAGGGACCCCGGGTAACTTCGGCCACTATTGGCAGAGTAATAGATATGGGAATCTCAGACCCTTTTAACATGGGTACTGCCATGGCCCCGGCGGCAGTTGATACCCTTCAGGCCCATCTCAGGGATTTGAAAAGGGAACCGGAGTATTATGACTTGATTGCAACGGGAGATTTAGGCCGTGTAGGACATAAAATAGCGGGCGACCTTTTAAACAAGCATGAAATCAATATCCCGCCGGAAATTTTTACCGACTGCGGTATCCTGATATATAAAGAAGGCCAGCCTGTACTGGCAGGGGGGAGCGGTTGTGCCTGTTCGGCAACAGTTACCTACGGGCATTTACTGAAGCGGATGCGGAAAGGTGAATTAGGAAGAATTCTGGTTGTTGCTACAGGCGCCTTATTATCACCGCTGTCCTATCAGCAAAAAGAGACTATACCCGGTATTGCCCATGCTGTCTCTATTGAAATACAGTGAGGGGATTACACGCAGAAGGAGTGACCAAGTGTGGAAAAGTTTATTTGGGCTTTTATCATCGGTGGCGGTATATGTGTCATCGGTCAATTGATGTTTGATGTTCTCAAGCTGACGCCGGCACATACCATGAGCACTCTGGTAGTAGCCGGTGCGGTATTGGGCGGGCTGGGACTATATGAGCCGCTGATAAAATTTGCCGGTGCAGGGGCAACTGTTCCTATCAGTAGTTTTGGTAATTCACTGGTCAAGGGAGCTTTAATGGAAGCTGAAAGCACCGGTGTCATTGGAGTACTTACCGGAATATTTGAGGTGACCAGTGCGGGTGTTTCGGCAGCCATTATTTTTGGGTTCATGGGTTCATTATTATTTAAACCTAAAGGGTGAATCCCCTGCAAGTTGGCACAGATATTGCATATATAATTAATATAATGCCAACACAGTTCTTGGGGGGAGCAGTATGTTAAAGATTCACGAAATTCACAACAGGGATTCGCTGATGGCACTGGCGGAGTACTGCAGGGATGTTTTTCATTACTCCGGCAAGGATATGGAATCTCTGGTAGGCAGGCTGCTGGCTGGTGAGGAACAAAAGCTGGAGTCACATGTCATTTATGCCGAATGCCTTGGAGAGATGGCCGGGTTTATCATTTTTTGCTACTACCCTCAAAACAAGGTAGGATTCCTGGAAGCCTTGGTGGTTATGGACGAGTTCCGTAATCAGGGCATTGGAGCGGAACTTTATTGGAATATGATTGAAATGTTAAGAGAAAAACACCCCGAGTGTATTGGCCATGTCCTGGAAATGTGCCAGGATGAAGCCAATTTCCTGGAGAGGAAGAGGTTCTTTCTGAGACAGGGAAGTATTCCTCTGGACCTCGGTTTTTTTATGAAAGATCCCGAGGTTAACCAAATTAGAATGCTCTATCATCCTTACAGGATAGACCAGCGATATTCTTTGGGCCTGATGAAAAATATCTTAAAAGAAATTAATTCAGATATTATTCATTAGCGACATAAATGTGAAAATAGTTACATGCAAAAAATTGCTGAGTATGTGAAAAATTGCACACTATTAGGCTAATATTTGCCAAAACAAAATAATGGAGTGCCTTACGAATTAATTTGGGGCATTGCATTTTAAGCCCATGAATTAGGAAGGGGCAGATATTTTCCGGCCCTCCCCCTACTTTCATAGGTTAAAACAAAAAAGAGTACCCCACAATAATGGGGTACTCCATTGTTTTTTGTAAATTAGTATCCTCTGTTTTTGCTGAAACAGTCGCTGCAATAAACCGGGCGGTCACCGCTTGGGCGAAACGGTACCTGAGTAGTCACGCCACAGGCGGAACATGTGGTTTCATGCATTTCCCTTTGGGGGCGGGAGCCACGACCGAAGCCGCCGCCACGGTTTTGCTGCTTACGTGCTGCTCTGCATGTTGGGCAGCGTCCTGGTTCATTGGCAAATCCTTTTTCAGCATAAAATTCTTGCTCTGAGGCTGAAAAAACGAATTCAGCTCCGCAGTCCTTACAGGTTAGGTTCTTGTCTTCAAACATATTGAATCCTCCTCATAATTTTGGCCCAGAATGGAATAGGGATACACTCTCTTTCTCCTTCACCCATTCAAGGCAGCTGAGAAGGGAAAAATGAATCTCACTAAACCTGTTAACTTGAGCTTTAAATTAATTTTAGCACCTGTCAAACCAAAAGTAAAGTATTATTGTCGACCACCATCAGCCTGTTCGCTGAAGGAAAATCAGTTCCAATGCAGAATACCCAATCTTTGCGCAATTTATTCATTATCGTAACAGGAAAAAAATTACAGCCAGCTCACCCTGCTGCAAAATGGTCTGGCTCCTGCTCCAGTTTGCGGGCATTATAAAGCAGGTCTGCCTGCTGCCCGTGGTAATTAACCCATTCACAGAAGGTGAGCTCTGAATCCCTGGCAAATTTTCGGGCATATTCTTTGGCCAGGGTCCGGTCTTCTTCAAATCCGATAAGCTTCATACCTTCGGGAATATTTCCAGTTATCACAGGAATGGTAAAGCCGCGTCTCTCAAAGTCAAAAAGCTCTCCCTGCTGCCAGATGGTGACATCCATAACCGCATCATTATAGCTCAGCCAGGCATGGAGGCCCACCCGGTATCTGGGTTCAGGAACCTTGTCTGCGCGCGTTTTGTAGCGAAAATAACCCTGGCATAACTGCAGCTTCTTTTCACTGAGGACGCCAAAATAAACAAGAAGCCAATAGAGGACCACCGAAAAATAAATACTTGTCCCATGATTTTCACTGTACCTGGCGGCCTCGTCTTTTTCGGTAAAGTTTTTGGAAAGCAGATAACAGTAATCAACATATTTTATAAAGCCGGAAACGCTTCCTTTGGGAATTTCCAATGTTTTGGCCATGAATTGTGTGGGGGCTCGCCTGGAATAATTAAATGTAGACTTCCAGCCGCATTCCTTTAAGTAGTTGTACACAAAATTGATCAGTTCATAGCTGGTCGCACTCACGAGTTTTTTTACTTCCGGGTCCTTCACGGTTCTTCCCTCCGAATATTTGTCTTTTGCTTTAATTTTACACTACATGTGCTTTCAAGCTGCAGTGAAAATTGACAGTAAAAAGATACAAATATTATGGAAAGGAATCGAACCTGGAATCACAGGAGACAATCATGCCGAAGTGTGCAAAATCTATATGTAATCAAAAGGATTTTTCAGAGACCCGTTTTTCAGAACCTCAAAATGTAGGTGAGCGCCCGTACTGTATCCAGTGGAGCCTACAGCTCCTATCTTTTCTCCTGCAGAAACTCGTTCACCAACTCTTACGGAAATGGCCGACATGTGAGCATAGCGGGTCTGTAATCCGTTTCCATGGTCAATATAGACTACCTTGCCATAGCCTCCGTTCCATCCGGCGAAAGATACTGTTCCTGCCGAATAGGCATAGATACCGGTTCCATGACTTGCGGCAATATCAACACCGTCATGAAAGGTTTTTTTGCCTGATATAGGGTGGGTTCGCCAGCCAAAATTGCTGGATACTCTTTTGCCTGATACAACACCGAAATTACGGGAACCACCGCGGGATACTGTTGTTTTGATGCCTATCCTGACCACACGGTCGACCGGTTCTTTGATTATTTCGGTCTTTGCTGGGTTCATGGACACCTGTAGGCCGTTCTCCAGGACAATATTGTAAGTTACTTTCTTTTCTCCCAGGACTCCGGGTGCAACTAGTTTTTTCTGGTTGCTGTACATCTGATTATCCTTCACAGTTTCGGTCTTAAAAGGCATTGATTCCAGAACGGAATTTTCCAGGTTAATGATAACATCAAGCCGGGACTTAAACGGGCTGACAACTATCCTGTCTCCGGGAAATATTTTTTCCATATCCATCTGGGGATTCATTTTTTCCAGATCTGCAACTGCGATATCGTGATTACGTGCTATAGTCCAGGGATTTTCACCATCTTTTACCTCAATTACAGCTGCTTCCTGCTCTTTTTCGTTTAGCAGTTCCCCGGCTCTCTTACCGTCAACAAGATCTGTCAGCTCAATCAGGTCTTTTTTTATTTCTATTTTTTGTTTAAATTCAATACTTTTGATAGTGGCATTTTTATCAACACCCTTGATAAATTCATTTTTATATTCTTCCAGGAGTTTTTCCAAAACTGATTTATCATAGACGGCAAATAACTGTTTACCGTCAATCAAAAACCTGTAACCATCAATGGCCAGATTTACATCCTGGGCTAATATTTTGACATCTGTTTCCAGGAGTTCTGGGTTAAGGCGGGCTTTCTGAAGTTCAATATCACTCAGGTTTTTTACTGAATGGCCCAGTTCTTTTCCGGCATTTTCCTGAAATGCCGCCACGGCGTTCAGGAAATCCTCTTTATCCTTCACCTGTGCCACAATTTTACCGTCAATGACCACATTATAGGCTTCAACTGCTTTTTGGTACCATGAAAATGAAATTAACAAGGCTAAAACTATGCCTATAAAAACAGCCCTCTTGCTGTGAATTAATTTATTAACCACTTGAGTTCCATCCCCCTTTGACAATTTTCGACAAACTATTACTTCAACGGTAAATATCTCTAATCCTGCCAATTTTATATGGTTATTTGTACCAATTAATCTGCCAGCTGCATTTCCCTCTGCGCGGTACGGGCAGCTTCAGCTGCGAAGGCCATATAGTGGGCTTCCAGAGCATTATCGATATCGGTTCCCGCTTCATGAGGGTTTATTTCGCCTCTCATTACCTTCACAAATGAATCCATCAGGCCAAAGTCGCCGCCGCCGTGGCCTCCCATAGACAGTCCAGCCCTGTGGACTATATTTGTCTTAGAATAACGAAAGTCTGTTACTGTTATCTGTTCACCGTTGTAGCGGAAATAACCACGGATAGTACCTTTAGTGCCAAAGATACGGATTTCTCTTCCCTCCAATTCCGAAACCCCATGCAGGGTAAGGGTTCCTGTTACGCCCCCGGGAAACCTGTAAGTGGTTATCTGGTGGTCCAGAACATCATTGACGGCTTTAAAGATACACTTCCCATAGGGTCCTTCTTTGAGGGCCTTCATTTTTCCGGCGGGGGAGAGATCTGTGGTAATAACGGTAGCCGGAAACCTGTTCCAGTTTAAAATGCTCCGGAGGCCTTTATTAAAATGGCTGAGCAGGCTGAGAGCCCTTCTGTGGTTAAGGGCGAAATGCGCTAAAAAGCGTGTCGTCCTTGATGGGGCGTGCAGCCCTATGCGCAGCAGAGGTTCTCCCGTCAGGTAGGTGCGGGGTGCATACCAGGGGCAGGTTTCAGCTTCGGGACACCCGTCGGTACATCTTTCCGGAGCCCCTGCAGGGGCATTTTCGGGACGGTAATGGGTCAGGTCTCCCATTGACTGGACGGAAAGGGGTTTAGCGCCAATAACCCAGTACATCAGGTCCAGGTCATGACAGGATTTGGCCAGTATAACCGGGGAAGAGGAGGCCTCATTTCTGTAATTGCCCCGTACGTAGGAATGACCGAAATGCCAGTAAGAAACGTTCTCTGAGTGGTCATAATGAATTACCCGGCCAATCCGGCCTGAGTCTACCAGTTCCTTGATTTTACGCCAGAAGGCCGTAAAGCGCAGTACATGGCAGACTTGGATTTTGCGGTGTTCTTTTTCTGCCAACGCTGCTATGGCGCGGCATTCTTCCAGGTTGGGTGAAACCGGCTTCTCGAGTACCAGGTGATAGCCGCTGTTTAATGCAGCCAGAGCAGGGTGGTAATGCAAGTTATCCTGGGTACAGATAAAGGCAGCATCAGCAAGCCTGCCATTTCCAGGAGAAAACAGGGTCTCCCAGGATTCAAAGGCCAGGTTGTCCGCGATATTGTGGTCTAGCTGAAATGCCCGGCGTCTTTCGAAATCAGGGTCAGCAACTGCCAGAAACTTCAATTTTCCAGGGTTTTTCAGGGCGTATTCGCCATATGCTTCACGACCGCGCAGCCCGGCGCCTGTTAATACAGCTGTTACAGGGGGTTCTCTATGTATGCTCATTTTGAACAGACCTCCCAAAATATTTGTTCTTATTTTTTACTGCTTCACCTTAAGATAACCGCCATAAGCAGTTGTCTGCTTCCCACCAAAATGTTGTTGACAAAAATACCCCACCGGGGTATAATACAATTTATCATACTAATACCTGTAAGGGGTATGGAAAGGGGTAAATCAGCATGAATGGAAAAAACGCAAAAAGTGACCGGGATTGGTACATTGGAGGGGCGCTGCTGGGATTAGTGGTGGTTTTCTCCTTTTTCACCGGCCATCCTGTGGGGACAGCTACTACTTATGAACGTATAACGGGGCATATTCTCCGGTTCTTTTCCCCGGAATATGTTACCAGCACTGTTCATTACTTCAAGGAAGCCGCACCTGTTGCCGAATGGCAGACCCTATTTGTTATCGGGATGTTGCTTTCCGGGGTCATCGGACGATTCTTGTTTGTGAAGCGTAAGGGTGAGGATGTGCCGGAAATGTGGGCAGAGGTCTTTGGCAGCAGTACTGCCAAGAGGTTTGTGGTTTCATTTATTGGAGGCTTTCTGCTGTTATTCGGTTCCCGTCTCGCCGGCGGCTGCACCAGCGGCCTGTTCATCAGCGGGGGCAGTCAGTTGGCGATAGCGGCGCTGATTTTTGCCGGAGCAATGTTTGCTTCCGGAATTGTAACCGCTAAACTTCTTTTCAAAGGGAGGGACTAAATAATGGAATTAGTGGGTAGTCCTTTTAGTGTATTGTTTCTTGGACTTATTACCGGTATTGCTTTTGGTTTTGTTATTTTTAAGTATGGGGCATCCCGTTATGATAATATCCTTAACATGCTTCGCCTGAAGGATTTCGGTCTGCTTAAGTTTATGATGACTGCTGTTATGGTTGCTTCAGTAGGGATATTTCTGATGGATGGTGTCATCTATATTGCGCCGGCCCAGATACTCAGACTAGTAGCCGGAGGACTCATTTTCGGAGTGGGTTTTGCCCTGCTGGGAGCCTGCCCGGGAACCGTACTGGTATCCTTCGGTGAAGGTAAAAAGGACTCTTGGTACGGTATACTGGGGGGATTGCTGGGAACAGCGGTTTATGCACAGATATACCCGGCAATGGATAAGATGTTTATTGCACCCGTTAACCTGGGCAATATGACTGTACACAGCCTCCTGGGAGTCAGCTATGGTGTAGGAGTGATAGTGCTGGTAGCTGTGTTCGGAGGTTCCATCCTCCTGATAAATAAGTTAACAAGGTAAGTATGATATAGCACAATTGAATGGGCCATCTTCATAATTAAATAGGCCATCTTCATAGTTTTAGACCATTATTAGAGAAATGGCCGGTATGTTCCGGAGGGATGAGGCTGACGTCAGCCGGCCCACGAGCGCTTTGCGCGAGTGGCTAGCCGGCTGAGTTGTAGCCATCCCGACGGAATTTACCGGTCATTTCGTTCATTTATGGTTGAAAATACAGGGTGGCCATTTAATTGTGATACCTTTTCCACTTCCGCCTACCTTGCCAGTCCTGACCTGCCAAAAGTACATTTTACGTTAATCTCCACTGGTACACCAGGGTAAACCTTTTCCCAGTTCATTTTCTCATATTCCCTGGGATAACGTCTTTTCAGCGCCTGTCCCAAACCCAGGTAATCAATACCCAGTTCCTTCTGAGATTTGGATATCGCTCTGGCAGCGCTTTGTTTAACCACTTCTGAAATTGTCTGTGTAATCTTTTCCATATTTTCAGGACGTGTCAGGTCCATGAATTTCCCCTGTTCTTCCAGGACTGTCCCTGTCATCTCAATATTAAGCCTGAAAGCCGGTTTACCTTGTTTGATTTCAGGCACAATCTCAGTTTTCACCTTTTCTGTTTGGCAGGTGAAAAATAAATCCTCTGCTTGGCCCTGAACCACAGCCGGCGCTTCTTGGGTTACCCAGTTGGCATCCTGTGTCTCTACACACCCAAGCCAGCCTGCCAGTTTCCAGTTGTCAAAAATGGCGCTTCCATTGCGAATCAGAATTTGCCTGTCTTTATGGACTATAACCCTGCTTCCCAGAGCCCGGCCGCCGGTATTCCTCAAATCCAGCAGGAAGCCATTAAAAGGGTTTTCGTGTGCCAGTGAGGTATTAGTCTCAATCTCTGTGAGGGCAACCAGTTCATCTGACATGAATTTTCCCAGCCGGGGTTTAATTTTAAGTACATCACGGGCCTCTTTATCCTGAACGAACATTAGTTGGATACGGAGCTCCACTTCGGCGCTTTTCTCAAAAAAGCTTGCCGGGTCCATAAAGTTTTTTTCCCGGGCCAGTTTATCTCCCACCAGCAGTACCCTCAGGTGTGACAGGGTGAGCTGTTTTGATATCCTGGCCTGGAGCGCTTCAACAGCCTTTCCAATACTGGGCGCTTCTACTGTTTCTATTATAGTTGCCGGCTCACCGGGAGGGCCGGCTAATTTTGCCTGGTTTATGATTTCAAATGTTACCTTATATTTGGCCTCATATTGGGAGCCCTTAAGATCAGGGGCACTTACGGCGTCCAGCCCGATAGAGGTTATAAAGGCCTGGTTGCTGATATCCTTTACATCCCAGCAGCCTGCAGGGATTAACATGAAAAGCAGCAAAAGCCCTAATGATGCCAATTTTTTACCCATTCCTGTCACCTCTTTTTTTTCTTAAAAAGGCTGTTAATAATGCGGCTATGGGCAGAAGATACAGAAAAACTGGGGTTACCGCATTATAGTAGCTCCTGACCTGGAGGACAGCAGCATAACTGGGAAACATGTATGCCGCCAGGGTAATGATAGCAGCGGCGAAATATGATATCCCCCGCCCTTTTTTTATGCCAAGAATCCCTGTTATCCCGGACACCAGAAAATATGTATACAGGCATATTGTAGTAAAAACACCGATTATCCAGGGCACTGTCAGGAACAGCTCGAACCGTTCCACCGGAAAGCCTGGGAGTTGGATCACAGATATGGCGCTGATTCCCGGCCAAATAGCTGCCTCGACATTTTCTGTCCCCATAACTCCTGCCACTGTAAGCAGCTGTACCAGGCTTAGGGCACTGATGGTATAAATGCCTGCCAAGGCCGGTTTAACGGCAGCTCTCACATTCTTCAGGAACGGACCCAAAAATAAGATAATCTCAAAGCCCTGCATGGCCCCAAGATAATACAGGGTCCCTTTAATTACAGGCATGACTCCATTGGCCAGGACAGGCTGGAAATTGTGCAGGTCTATATTCCTGATGGCCATTAAAAAAACAAGGATTAGCGGCAGAATCAGTAATGGCAGATTTAACTGAAAAAACCTGATTATGGCTGTCAGGCCATAAGCTGCCAGCCATACTGCGGCGATGGCCAGGATGAGCATGGGGATACCCGGGGGAGTGCTTTTAAGAAAAAATACCCGGTTGGCCATACTGGCATCCTGGGAAATCAGGGCCAGGAATCCACCCCAGTATAAAAGGTATAGTATACCCAAAAGAAATGCGATTGGCTTTCCCCAGATTTTTTTGCCGTACTGGAATGGGGATTCCCCGGGGAACCTTGCTGCCAGTTTGATAAGCAGGTATGCCGCTGCGCTGATTATCAGGCTCCCCAAAATTATACAAATCCAGGCATCCTGCTTGGCAATACGGATAATCCCATCAACCAGGGAAAAGAGTTCAAATTCTATTATGCCTACGATAAGCCCGGCAGTTAATACTCTTGGATCCAGTTTGTGTTTGGAGTCATCTCCGGAGTTATCTCCAAATGCATTCATCTATATCATCCTTCATTATTCTTGCGGTTTATAGGTATTATCTTTAGCCATTACAGGCGTATTTTCTCTGAACACAGTATGTCCCATGCTGCCGGTATCCGTCGGGGCTACCGGGGCCATATACGGAATTCCGAAGGACTTTAAGGTCACCAGGTGTATCGCAATATAGAAGGAGGCAGCCGCAAACCCAAAAATTCCAAAAAAAGATGCCATTACCATAGTGAAAAACTGCAGAATCCTTACGGCCAGTCTCAGGTCATAACTGGGAATCCCAAATGATGACACCATTGTAAGAGTCACGACAATTACAATTGGCGCGGCTATTATATTGGACCATAATCCTGCGATAACCAGAGTGATACCTGACATCAATGCAATCGTTGTCCCAACCTGTGACGGCATCCTGACCATCATCATGCGTACAGCTTCAATGATCCCCATCAAAAAGAAAGCCTCAAAATAGACCGGGAAAGGGCTATTTTCCCGGGCGGCCAGAATCAGGTAAAGCAGTCTGGTGGGAATTAGTTCCGGGTTATAAGAGGTTAGGGCAATATAAAAAGCCGGCAGGGAAACGGCAAAAATAAACATTACATAACGGGCCAGCCGGAAAAAGTTTGCTGCCACAAACCACCTCATATATGTATCGTCACGGGTGTCCAGAAGATCAAAAAAGGTGACCGGCGCCAGCAGGACCTGGGGACTGCCATCTGTAATAATTACAACCCTGCCCTGCAGCAGGGCTGATTCGGCGATATCAGGCTTTTCGGTTATTTCCACCTGGGGAAAGGGGCTCCATGACGAGTTTTCGATGTTGCGTTCTATGTAGCTGGAATCCAGGACCGTTTCTGCCCTGATGGCCAGGATGCGCTTTCTCACTTCTGCTATGATCTCCGGGTTTGTCCGATTTTTCAGGTAAACTGCCGTTACTTTTTTTGGCGCCAGAGAACCTATGGTAAATTTTTCACAGACCAGCTGGGGATTTGGGATTCTCTCCGCCAGCAGGGACAGGTTATATTCCGGATTTTCGTGAAAGCGTTTTTTGCTGCCCTTCAATACCTGTTGGCTGTCCCAGGGAACTGCATCTACAAAAGACACTTCGGGGAAGTCTGCAGAGATACAGGAATCCTGTTCGCTGGAGGAAATATTGGATTCTGTATGGCTGTCATGCTGCTTTTTTTGGAATCGGGCCTTCAGGAACTTGATCATTGTTTGGTCTCGCCTTCCTACTGAGTTAGATTATCAATGTCGAAACTAATTACTGTTAATTATAAAAATTGAATTTTTGATTCTACAATCTATAATGTTCACAGGGACACTTGATTATGTATGATGGCAGGAAGGTACAGCGAATTTGATGAAATTACATTGGGCAAAACAGCTTTTTTAGGGTAAAATATAGGTATTGGCTGACAATAAGCAAATATTGGGAGGAAACTGAATTGGCTGATTTGCCTTCAAAGGAAAACAAGGAGAAGTTTGTCCGGGATATGTTCAATTCGATTGCCCGGCGCTATGACCTGATGAATACACTAATGACCGCAGGGATGGACAGATCCTGGCGGAAATATACCGTTAAGCGTGCGGAAGTGAAGCCCGGCGGCCACGGTCTGGATGTCTGCTGTGGGACCGGGATGATTACAATGGAACAGGCAAGGGCTGCCGGGCCTAAGGGCAGGGTAACGGGCCTGGACTTTTCGGAAAACATGCTGGCAGCTGCCAGGGAGAATATAAAGGAATTTAAACTCAGGGATAATATTGAGTTTATCCAGGGGAATGCCATGGAACTTCCTTTTGATGATAACAGTTTTGACTGTGTTACTGTAGGCTGGGGGCTCAGAAATGTGCCTGACATTCTGATAACTGTTAAAGAAATGACCCGGGTTGTCAGGCCCGGCGGAAAAGTTGTTTCACTCGATATGGCTCAGCCCACTGCCCTTGGCTTTAAGCAGTGTTACTGGCTGTGCTTTGAAAAGATAATTCCTGCCATGGGTAGGCTGTGGGCTGGAAATAAGGGGGCCTATGGCTATCTTCATGATTCGGCAAAGGTTTTCCCGCCTCAGTGGGAACTGGCCGGGATATTTGACCGGGCAGGGCTTACAGAAACAGGTTACCGAAATCTGGCCGGCGGTATTGTGGCAGTGGTTGAGGGGCGGAAGCCTCGGGATTAGCACAGTCCCGGATGGTAATAACAGCCACAACAAAAAGGAGCGGCTCTTTGACGAAACTGGGTTTAATCAGTTTCAGTTCACCGAGGACTGCTCCCTTTGCTGTTCTGTAATCATATGTTCTGTGATTAATTACCTTGTCAATACTGTTTCTCCAGGAAGGCTGTCATTGCCAGCATGACTTTTTCTTCCACATTGGTTGGTTTCTCCTTAAACAGGATTACTGAGCCGACAATGTTTCCTTCATGGTTTAACGGGGTACAGATGAAATTGGACTTGCTATCCCATCCTTCCATAAGTTCTTCACCTTTACGCCCGAAATAAGATTCCCCGTTTTTAATTTTATCATGGATATCCTCTGAAAGACTCTTCTTAAGCAGGGACTTGTTACCCGGGGCGGATATCACCACATCTTCCCTGGTGACTACGGCCTCACCTCCAAGGGTTTCAGCAAGAACCTTGGAGATATTATCTGCCTGGTTGCCCAGCGGGTCAGGAGTGGGGTCATACTTGCGAAACACAATGGCATTTTTGTCAATGAAGATTTCCAGAGGGTCACCGTTCTTAAATCTCAGGTTTCTCCTGATCTCCTTGGGAATTACCATCCTGCCGAGGTCATCCATCCTTCTGACAATACCAATATCACTCATGTTGTTAACCTCCTCTCAATATATGTTGTATTAAAAGTAAGGATTATATGTATCTTTTTGTATTGGCAAAATTACCAAAGAAATTCACACTTACGCTTTTTCACTTCTATTTTACAATAATACCAAAAGCAGGAAATATGATTTTGATGTCGAATACTATAGATAAATGTCGAAATAAATCCATATGGTGGAAGAATTCATTCAGTGATTACTCAAGACGAATCCGGTATAATATTTAACTATTCGTCATAGGTTAATGTGAGAGAGGGGAAGAAAATTCCCCTCTCAGTTAATGTATACGTTGTTTTAGTGCTGTGACGGGTGCTGCGGGTTCTGAAACTGCGGCGGACTGGGATTATGCAGTTGAGAACCCACATAATTGCCTGGTGTGGAGAGGTTGAAGTAAAGCCGGGAATCCTTGTCCACACCCCAGTCACGGTTTGATCCGGTATCCTGGACTCTCTGCAGGCACTCCCGGAACATGGTATTGTGAGCCTCCTCCCGATTCAGCAGAAAGTCAATCATCTGCCTGACATACTGGTCATTTATCTGCCTGTGCAGATATTCATAAACGACCTTTGCCCTCTGTTCAGCGGCAATATTTGAAAGAAGGTCTGCAGGCAGGTCTCCGGTTACATTTACATAGGCTGCCGTCCATAATTGGCCGGAAGCATTAGTCAGCATAGGGTTCAACCCTGTCAGTACATGGGCTTCAATATTTCCAATTGTTGCCTGATTAGCCATCGGGTCATGCCCGTTAAGCAGGGTAATCGCGGTGGCCACCATCTCCATGTGGCTCAGTTCCTCTGCGGCGATATCCAAAAAGACATCCCTAATTGCCTGGTCCTTGATTCTGAAACTCTGGGAAATGTATTGCAGGGCTGCTTTTAGTTCACCCTGGGGACCACCCAGCTGTTCCTGAAGCATTGCAGCGTAATTTGGGTTGGGACGTTCCACCCGAACCATCTGCAGCAACTGTTTTTCGTGTCTGAACATATTTGTCCCCTCCGTTTATTTTTATATTGCAACAGTATCTATTCTAGTATTTACAGTCTCAGCTATAAAATGCCTGACTCATATACAGGTGAAGCAGGTAAGTAATGACAATATCAAAAGTATCGGAGAAAAAGAATGGTGCACATCCCGAAACAATCGGGTGCGCACCTTATGAATCATAGTTGGTAATTACAGGTTAATAGCGCCGGTTCCTTCCGGGTATCCTCCGGGCATTATACCTGGCCCGGTTTTTGTTTGGTTTGACACCAAACAGGCCGCCCAGGAGACTTCCTAAAAACTCTCCAAAGGCCGGGCTGAATAACCCGCCTCCCAAGCCCTTACCGAAACCGGGACCAAACAGCCCGCCACCGGAACCACCGCCAAACCCAGGGCCCAGGAGTCCGCCCCAAAAGCCGGAATCGAAAAGCCCGCCGCCAAAACCCTTACCAAAGCCGCCGCCAAAACCGGGACCGAATAGTCCTCCGCTAAAGCCGGGGCGCCGCTTTTTGCCAAAAATAAAACCCGGCTTTTTACCAGAACCTTGCTTCTTGCCGGAACCCGGACCAAAGAAACCGGTACTGCCGTAATTCATGTATCATTTACCTCCTTCATAACCTGGGTCAAGGTCATTCTCCATCTATATTATGTTAATATTAAGGTTAATGTACCGGGGAATGTCCTGCCAGGCTTGCCTTCTCAGGGCTGCCCGGCAGCTTTGTTTAATGGAGGTCAACCGCAGAATAGGGGGCCAATTCTGCGGATAAACTTATTAACAAAATATTTAATTGTCAGGAGTGACACCGATGAAAGCACTGACCTACCAGGGAATAAAAGATGTAAAGGTTCTTGAGGTCAAGGACCCCGGGATTGAAAAGCCGGATGATGCCATTATCAGAGTTACGGCAACAGCTATTTGTGGCTCCGACCTGCACCTGATACACGGGATGGTTCCTAATATGCCCGCAGGATTTATTCTTGGGCATGAGACAATGGGAATTGTCGAAGAAGCAGGTCCTGATGTAACCCAAATTAAAAAAGGAGACCGGGTGATAGTACCGTTTCCGGTATCATGCGGGCACTGCTGGTTTTGTGAACACGACCTCTGGAGCCAGTGTGACAACTCCAATCCCCACGGAGATGCCGGGGGTATTTTTGGTTACAGTGAGACTTTTGGAGGTTATGCCGGAGGCCAGGCTGAGTATCTGAGAGTCCCGTATGCAAATGTGGGGCCTTTTGTGATTGAAGGGGACATACCTGATGAAAAGGTATTGTTCCTTACAGATATCCTGCCAACTTCATATTGGGGTGTTGATATTGGAGGGGTTAAGCCCGGGGATACGGTAATTGTGCTGGGCTGCGGTCCTGTAGGACTGTTGGCTCAGAAGTTTGTGGCTCTGAAGGGGGCCGAAAGGATAATTGCAGTTGATTATATTGACTACAGGCTGGAACCTGCCCGAAAGTACAATGGGGTGGAAACAGTCAACTTTACCGAAACCCATGACACCGGCAGGCACCTTAATTTTTGATGCCAAGAAGGACAACTGTGTTAAGGTAGTCCTGTATAATTAATGTTTCTGCACAATTAGTGTTGCCCTGTATGATTAGTTTAGTGGTTTGGTATCGAGATGCTTGACCCAGAGATTCATGTCCTCAAACTTGTCCATGATATTGCAGTTGTTTAGCAACCGCCCCCCATAGGTGTAACCGTGGCGGTGAAACACCAGGTTGATCCCGTGGGAAATTGCCCGCGACAGGGAGTAGAGCGTCTGCATCTGCTCCTTTTTCATTTCATCTTCAAGGGCATTAATGAGGATGGACATCAGTCCGTGGCCCCTGTAATCAGGGAGGGTGGCACAATCAGTTATCTCTACGGCCATATTGGTCCGGTTGATTTCTGCCGAAGCAGCGCTGATTATCTTGCCCTGGTGTTCAATCACTTTAAAATGTGCTTTTTTCCCGATAACCTGCTCCAGGTATTCGGGCCTGTTTAGCGGTGTAGGGTAACTTGGGAAAACAGCTGTGAAAAGTTCTACCAATGCAGGAATATCCTCAATCCCTGCTGAACGCAGACAGCTGTCCGAAGGCAGTTTTTTCAAGTTGACTGAAGGAGGCTGGGCCAGTATCTGCTGCAGTATTTCGTCTTCATCCTCAACGAATTGGCTGATGCGGCGCTCTTGCCCAAAAAACCGGGACAGGCAGTAACCGGTTTTCCCACTGAAATAGTTTTTGATAAACCCTTCCAGGACGTACCCGCGCGAAAGAAAGGTCTCCCAGTCTGCTTCCCTGGAGACTAGCACAACCTTGCCAAATCCGTTCTCCCTGGCCAGGTAATTGAGGTATTCGGCCATTGCCGGAACATTTGTGCCCTGATAGTCGAGGACCTTGATTCTTTCATTAGTACAGTCGATAAACACCTCAACCGTAAAATCTTCCCTCTGCTTGAGGTAAGACAGACCGTAAATAGTCCCATAAATAGTTGTGGTTGTTTCTTTGTCAAAAGTGATTTCAGCTATCCGCATAGTCAGACTCCTTTATTGGATATAGTCTTTTCTCCTGTTTTCCCTGATATTCCCCTTGGGGACCAGGCTGATTTTTCGATTGCCAAACAGCTTTGCCAATCCTGATCTGATGGGTATTTGGTCTTCACATATCCCGCATTCCATGCAGCTGCTGCCGCGGTCCGCCGGCTCCGTATAGGCACAGATTACACCCTCGTAGTTTCGCAGGATTACTTTTTCATCAGACATGGATATCAGGTATTGGGGTGAGACCGGAATTTTGCCGCCGCCGCCGGGAGCATCCACGACATAGGTAGGAACCGCCAGTCCGGAGGTGTGGCCCCTGAGCATTTCTATTATTTCGATGCCTTTGGCAACTGAAGTCCGCAGGTGTTCCAACCCCTCGGAGAGGTCGCACTGGTACAGGTAATAGGGCCGTACCCTCATTTTCACCAATTGATGGACTAATTTCCTGATCACATACGGGCAGTCATTGACCCCCTTTAGCAGCACGGTTTGGTTGCCCAGTGGGATTCCGGCATCAGCCAGCATGCTGCAGGCGAGTTCTGCATCTGGGGTAATTTCTTTGGGATGGTTGAAGTGTGTATTCAGCCAAATCGGGTGAAAACGCCGGAGCAGTTTGCATAAATCTTCAGTGATGCGCTGTGGCAGGACTACCGGGGTTCTGGTTCCGAAGCGGATTATTTCCACATGTGGTATCTGCTTCAGCCGGCGAAGCAGGTACTCCAGGCGTTCATTATCTACCAGCAGGGCATCTCCGCCGGAAATCAGGACATCCCTGACAGCAGGCGTCCCGGCTATGTAGTCCAGGGCCAGTTCAACAGCATCTTGGGGCATTGACATATCGGTGCTGCCGGCCAGGCGGCGCCTGGTACAGTGACGGCAGTACATGGAACACTGGTCTGTAATCAGAAACAGAACCCGGTCGGGATACCTGTGGGTAAGTCCGGGTACCGGGGAATCCACATCTTCTGAAAGTGGGTCTTCCAGGTCACACGGGCTTTCATCCAGTTCCCAGGTGACCGGGACAGCCTGCTTCCGAATGGGGCATTCCGGGTCATCCGGGTCCATGAGCAGGGCATAATAGGGTGTGATAGCCATTCTTAGGGTTTTCAGGCAGTTTCTGATACCTTCTTCCTCTTCACCTGTCAGGTTTACTAACTGTTTAAGCTCTTCTACTTTAGTAATCCGGTTGGCAACCTGCCAGCGCCAGTCATTCCACTGGTCATCTGTAACGTTTTGCCATATTGGTGTTTCACGGTAGCTGCGCAAAAAAGAAAACCTCCCCTGCTTTTTTCTTATTTTCTCAAAGCAGGGGAGATTTTATCCTAGTTGGTTTTCAATTCGCCGGGCGCGCCTTCTTCCCATATGGTAACATAGACCTTTCCGTCCTCACCTTTAAAACCCCGCATCAGTTCACAGTGTCTCAGAGTGGCGAACTGTTTATCAAGCTGCCACTTGGGGAGGCGGAACTTTTTCATTATTTGTTCATGGGTGACAGGGCCATCCTGTTTGACGTAGTTATAGATATCTGTCTGCAGTTCCGTAAGTCCCTCAGTGCCTGTCTGGCCGGCCATTTTGCGAGCCACCTTGGCGCTGTAAACTGCGGTGACATCACATGTGCGCGGGGGTTCGATTGCTTCAATATAGCAATCCTCACACAAGTTCTGGCCCATGTGTTCACATTTTTCACCATCCGGAATTGTTTCTTTACACCTGTCACAAATCATTTTTTTCCTCCTCTTTAGGATTTGGCATCCTGAATTTGCGCAGCAGAACATACAGCTGCTGCTGCTCTTCCCGGGTAAGTCTTCCGTTAATAATACTGCTCACTGTTTCCAGGGAACTGAGGATATCATCACGAACCAGTTTTCCTCTGGGAGTGACAAACAATACATAGGAACGGCGATCCTGAGGGTCAGGCTCCCGCCTGATATATCCCAGTTTTTCCAGCCTGTCAATAATTCCTCCGATAGTGGTCCGGTCAACCCGCATCAGACAGCCCAGCTCCTGCTGGTTGAAGCCGTCACACTTCCAGAGAAAAGCCAGGGTGGCAAACTGCGGCGGTGTCAGACCAAACTCCGTGACTGCGTCTTTCATCATACCATGGGCTTCCTGGTGGCTTTTAGCCAGCAGGAACGGCAGCCATTCCTCAATATCAAACAAGCACATCATCCTTAAAGGTATAATTTATTAATCATCAGTATACTGATTATATTTTAGCAATTAATTTGGTTTAGGTCAACTTATATTATCTGTGTACTTAATATTATCTGTCCAGCAGACTAAATAATACCTGCTCCTGTTAGCTTTCAACAGAAGGTTAAGCGGGCTCTGGCAGCGAAGTAATTGTGTTGGAAAAAATATGTAGAAAAATATCAGGAATCTGAAAAATATCAGGAATCTTATCAGGAATGTGAATAAATAAAAGGAATGATGAGAGGACATGAAAAAGAGAGTTATTGGCTACCTGCTGCTGATTCTAGTTGTAATACTTGGTCTGACTTCTTTTCCCCAGAGCCGCAGGGTCAGGTCACTAATGCCGCATCTGCCGGCCCCTATTGCAGCTGAAAAGGCTCTGGTTACTCCAGCCGGGCAGGGACCGGAGGGACTGATTGTAAGCGAAATCTGTGATGCCCTGAACATTAACAATAGTTTCATGTACTGGGCTGAGCCCGAGGACCTGCGGGGTTTCAACAGCCTGATTATTGTCCTGGGATTCAGCAAACAGGGGCTTCATTCACTGCATAAAGAAGAGGAAGAGGAAATTGAAAGGGTCAGCCGGCTGATACAGGCTGCGGAGCGGCAGAATATTCCGGTTGTCCTGATTCATCTGGGCGGACCGGACCGCAGAGGCGCTGTGAATGATGCCTTGGCAGAGGTCCTGGCTGTGGCGGCAGACTATATAATTGTCACCCAGGATGGTGAAAGGGACGGTTTTTTTACCGCTTTGGCTGATAAGAATAACATACCTGTAACGATAGTCAGTGGAGTGACGGCAGTAAAAGTTCCTCTGAACTCTGTGTTTAGATAGGAGGACCTATGGGATGAGTAGAACCGAATTTAGAAAAATCATGTATACGGTTTGTGCCCTTATTTTGGCCGGTATCAGCGCATATGACGGAATTTACCGGATGGAATCCTTCAGCGTAATCGGGGGACTGTTGGAGACAGCCGTTACCAGGAGCGATACCGGGCTTTTGGTCCTGGCATCCTTTGAACTGGTAGTCTTGGATACCCTGTGGCTGGTTCCGGGGATTTTAAGCGGATTCCTCCTTATAGATGTATGGCGCAGCCGTTTTCCCTTCAGGTGGTGGGTTAATTATTTCCTGGTGCTGCCCTGGGTCGGTGTAATTCATCTGGTACTGGCCATCCAGGGGTCGGGATATAGTTTTATCGGAGGATTTATTGTGGTCATCCTGGCAATTCTGGCTGTGATTGAAATGGGTGAAGCCAGGGAGAGTTTTGCTGCCGTGGCTCTGGTTGTCTTCGGGATTGGGATGGCTGTTGACTGGCTGAATATTGTCCCGGCGTTTTCCTTTATTCCTATCAGCCATGGTGACCTGGATGTAGGGATAAAGCTTGCCGCCGATTTCCTGCAGGGTGAAAGTGTGCTTAACCTGGGCTTGTTCTTTTCGGTTTTCTTTATGTTCATCAGTTTGGTGATTACACTGCTGATATCAGTATATCTGAGACGGATCAGTCTGGTAGAGGAAAACAAGGTCAAGGAGATGCAGCTTCAGGAAATGGAGATTCAGGCCAGGCAGGCCAGGGTGCTTCAGGAAATGCATACACTGGTCCATGACCTGAAAACCCCCCTGATGACTATCAGAGGTCTCAACTCACTGGTGGAAATGAGCGCTGCCAATGAAAAGGTTGTCGAATACTGCCGCAGAATTGACGGCTCTGTAGATAAGGTCAATGCTATGGTTTCCGAAATCCTGTATGATGAAGTACGCAAGAAAATTACGGTGGAAGAACTTATTACCTATGTAAGAGCCCATGTCCTGGTAAAAAAGGCCGGACAGGAGGTGGTCTTTGATATTGCCGAAGGGCTGCCTTTATTGGAAATAAATGTTATTCGGATGAGCCGGGTACTGATAAATATAATCGAAAATGCATTTACTGCCACAGCAGGGGTGAGCAATGCCAGAATTGTCATCAGGGCTTACGCAGAAATGGGAGACCGGGTCTGTTTTGAGGTCTCAGATAATGGCAGGGGTATCCCTGCCGGGCATTTGGAACAGGTCTGGAAATGGGGGTATAGTACCAGGGGGAATTCTGCCGGTCTGGGACTGGCCTTTGTGAGACAGATAGTGGAAAATCACCACGGGACTGTTGAAATCAGCAGCTCCGAAAGCGCCGGGACCACGATGACAATCAGCTTAAAGGGGGCAAAGGACGATGAAAGTACTCATAATTGATGATAATGAGGATATCAGGTTTACCGTCAGCGAGATATGTGATTTTGCCGGATGGACCCCGGTAACGGCAGAAAATGGTTTTGAGGGTGCGGAACTCTTCAAGTCGGAAAAGCCGGACCTGGTGGTTGTTGATTACCATATGCCCATGCTGGATGGTATGGAGACTGTTGAACAGATCAGGAAAACTGACCGTAAGGTTCCTATTATCGTCCTCACGGTAGATGAGCGCCAGGAGATTGCTGATGAGTTCCTGGCTATGGGGGCGACGGATTTTGCGCTGAAACCGATAAAGGCCCCTGACCTGATAGCTCGTATTAAAGTAAACCTGAGAATTGCCCAACTGCTCAAAATAGAGTCCGGTCTGGCGGAAGATTATGTTAAGGGAATCAGCGGGGCAACCGAGAAAATTATTATTGAATTCATGAAAAAACAAGGTGAGCCGCTGCCCATTGAAGAGATTACTGAGGGTGTGGAACTCGCCTATCAGACCGTACACCGCTATCTGATGAATATGGTCAGGGAGGGGAAAGTGGTCACCATCTGTGACTACGGCAAGGTAGGGAGGCCCAAGAACCGGTACAGGCTTGTTTAGAGGCTCTCGGAGGTTTATTTGACAGGTTTCAAGAGAAATATGAGATAAAATAGGATTTTGTATTATATTCGTCTAAAATAAAAGAGCAGGCTTGACAGGGGGATAAAAAGTTGGCGGAGACTTTACTTTCAATTGAAGATTTAAAAACATACTTTTATACAGAAGCGGGTGTGGTCAAGGCAGTTGACGGGGTCAGCTTCAGTATTGAGAAAGGCAAGACCCTGGGAGTTGTCGGGGAGTCGGGTTCCGGTAAATCTATTACAGCCATGTCGATTCTGCAGCTGATTCCAACACCACCGGGGCGGATTGCCGGCGGCAGGATTATATTTGAAGGAGTTAACCTGCTGGAAAAGTCTCCTGAGGAAATCAGGAAAATCCGGGGCAATGAAATTTCAATGATATTTCAGGACCCGATGACCTCACTGAACCCGGTCCTGACAGTAGGGGAACAGCTCATGGAAGTAATCATACTGCACCAGAAGCTGGACAAAAAGGCAGCCCGGATAAAAGCTGCCGAGATGCTGGGTCTGGTTGGGATTCCTGATCCTGATAAACGGCTTAAAGCCTATCCCCATGAATTCAGCGGCGGGATGAGGCAGAGAGCCATGATTGCCATGGCCCTGTCCTGTAACCCGAAGCTTTTGATAGCTGATGAGCCCACCACCGCTCTGGATGTGACTATCCAGGCACAAATCCTGCAGCTCATGAACGACCTGAAGGCAAAGCTGAATACGTCTATTATGATGATTACCCACGACTTGGGGGTCATTGCTGAGATATGTGATGATGTTGTAGTTATGTATGCCGGTAAACCGGTCGAATATGCGGATGTGCAGACCATTTTTGCATCTCCGCAGCATCCTTATACATGTGGACTTTTGGCTTCACTTCCCAAGATTGAGGGAGAAAACAGGCAGCGCCTGGAGGCTATTGAGGGGCTCCCCCCCGACCTGAGGGATATGCCCCCCGGATGCCCATTTGCGCCGAGGTGCCCGAAGGCTGTGGAGATTTGTTTCCGGGAGCAGCCTGTCAGCAGGGAAATTGTTCAGGGACATTCTGTTGCCTGCCATCTGACCGGCAGCAAACTAGGCAGGTGATAAACTGATGGAAGCATTACTCAAAGTAAGAAATCTGAAAAAACACTTCCCTGTCACCAAGGGAATCATCAGGGAAAAACAGGTTGGCCTGGTCAAGGCGGTTGACGGTGTCAGCTTTGATGTCTATAAGGGAGAAACACTGGGGCTTGTGGGGGAGAGCGGCTGTGGCAAAAGCACCACCGGCAGGTGTATTCTGAGACTGATTGAACCAACTGAAGGTGAAGTGCACTTTGACGGGGTAAATGTGAGAACACTTGACAGCCGTGCTATGAGACGCATCCGCAAGGATATGCAGATGGTTTTCCAGGACCCCTATGCATCCCTGAACCCGAGGATGAAGGTAGGGGACATCATTATGGAGCCGATCCTGCTGCACGGGATTGCCAGGGGAAAAGAAGCCAGGGAGAGGGTAAACGAGCTCCTGGATGTGGTCGGGCTTGCCGGCTACCATGCTGAGCGTTATGCCCATGAATTCAGCGGCGGGCAGAGGCAGAGAATCGGTATTGCCAGGGCCCTGGCTGTGGAACCTAAAATGATTGTCTGTGATGAACCCGTTTCAGCGCTGGATGTCAGCATCCAGGCACAGGTCATCAACCTGATGGAAGACCTGCAGGAACAATTTGACCTGACCTTTATTTTTATTGCTCATGACCTGAGTGTGGTGCACCATATCAGTGACAGGGTTGCCGTAATGTACCTGGGCAGGATCGTGGAAATGGCGGGCTGCCGGGAACTTTACCAAAACCCGCGTCATCCTTATACCAAAGCCCTTCTTTCAGCAATTCCGGTTCCTGACCCCAATGCAAAAAAAGAAAAAATTATGCTTAAGGGTGATGTTATCAGCCCACTGAACCCGCCTCCGGGCTGTAACTTTCATACCCGGTGTCCCTATGCTGTTCCCCGGTGCCGGGAGGAGGCCCCTGAACTGAAGGAGATGGGGACAGGACACAGCGCTGCCTGTCACCTGGTTAACCCCTAAGAGTTCTGGTTATCCTGGTATGAATTCCTGCGGGAGTTACCATACAAATTAATATTCTAAATTAAGGAGGTTTACGAGGTGAAAGTGAAAAGACTGGCTGCTGCACTGTTCCTTGTCCTTGCCATGATGGTCAACATCGTTGGCTGTGGCGGCGGGGATAATGCGGCAAAAGATGCAGGGGGAGACAAAGAAAAAATCTTTGTGTTTGCCAGGAGTGGTGACGCTTCAGGCCTGGACCCCATTAATGTTACCGATGGTGAAAGTCTTTATGTGACTCAGCAGATTTTTGACACACTACTGGAGTATGCGGAAGACAGTACTGATGTCGAACCCGGACTGGCAACAGAATGGGAAAGCAGCAAGGATGGCAAGGAATGGACCCTTAAACTGAGAGAAGGTGTTAAGTTCCACGATGGCACCCCCTTTAATGCCGAGGCGGTTAAATTTAATTTTGACCGCTGGCGTGATGAGAAAAACCCGTATCACCAGGGGGACTTCAGCTACTATACTTATATGTTTGGCGGTTTCCCCGGAATTATCCAGGATGTAGCTGCTGTTGATGAGTATACTGTAAAGTTTGTCCTGACTCAGTCACAGGCGCCGTTTTTGGCCAACCTGGCCATGGCCACCTTCGGAATCTCCAGCCCCGAGGCCATTAAGCAGCATGGCGAAGACTACTTTAAGAACCCTGTTGGCACCGGCCCCTTCAAGTTTGTCAAGTGGGAGAAAGACCAGCAGATAGTTGTTGAGAAATACGCCGAATACTGGGGCGCTAAAGCCAAGGTTGACAAAGTTGTCTTCAGGACTATCCCGGACAATTCAGCCCGCCTGATGGAGCTGCAGTCAGGCACCATTGACGGCATGATTGGGCTAAACCCTGATGATGTGGAGACTGTCAAGAATGATGCTAATCTGCAGCTCCTCATGAGACCCAGTATGAACATTGGTTACCTGGCAATGAACACCGAAAAGGATTTCCTTAAGGAACAGAAAATCCGCCAGGCAATTAACCATGCAGTTAATAAGCAGGCTATTATTGACGCCTTTTATGCAGGGCTGGCTAAGCCCGCCAAGAACCCAATGCCTCCTTCACTCTGGGGCTATAATGATGAAGTGAAAGGCTATGAATATGACCCTGCCAAGGCCAAAGCGCTGCTGGCAGAGGCAGGTTATCCTGATGGTTTTGAAACAACTCTGTGGGCTATGCCTGTAGCCAGGCCGTATATGCCCCAGCCCAAGGAAATCGCCCAGGCCATCCAGCAGGATCTGGCTAAGGTAGGGATAACGACAAAAATAGTTACCTATGACTGGGAGACCTATATTGAAAAAGGTGAAAACGGCGAACATGACCTTTACCTGTTTGGCTGGACCGGAGACAACGGTGACCCCGACAACTTCATCTATGTACTCCTGGATAAGAGCAACACAGTTAAGGGTACAGCAGGTAATGTGGCTTTCTACAAGAATGATAGGGTTTCTTCACTCCTGGTTGATGCCCAGAAGGAAAGTGACCAGTCAAAAAGAGATGCGCTATATAAGGAAGCCCAGGTTCTTATCAACGAAGATGCTCCCTGGGTACCCCTGGTACACTCGACTCCACCCATTGCAGCCAAGAAATCAATCAGCGGCTGGCTGCCCCATGCTACCGGAACCGAGGGTTTCGTAGGTGTTGACAAGGCTGAATAATACCGGGATTCATAGCTAAACAGCGCCAGGACTCATAGCTAAACAGCGCCAGGATGCAATAAGTTCAAATAGCAGTTAGTTATCAACTGAGCGGAGCCGGGGATGGGCCCGGTTCCGCTCACTTACTGACCTTCACCGGAGGCCTGCAGCTTTTCCCAGATTAAAGTTTTGCCCCGAGCTTTGAGGAGGGTACGCCTTAAATGACCAGATATATTATCAAACGACTCATAGGACTGATACCGGTTATCATAGGAGTTTCCATATTTGCCTTTTTACTTATCCACCTGATTCCCGGTGACCCGGCAAGAGCCATCCTGGGGGAGCGGGCGACCGCGCAGGCCCTTACTGCTCTACGGGAGCAGCTTGGTCTCAATGATCCGCTGTATATTCAGTACGGGCGGTTTATGGGACAGATTCTGCAGGGCGATTTCGGGCGTTCCGTGATTACCAATTCGACGGTCATTGAGGAATTTGCCGCCAGGTTTCCCGCTACCCTGGAACTCTCTGCTGCCGCAATGCTGATTGCCGTTGTTGTTGGCATCCTGGCCGGAGTTATCAGCGCTGTCCGGCAGTACTCGGTCTTTGATAATGTAAGTATGGTGGGCGCCTTGATTGGGGTATCACTCCCTATCTTCTGGCTGGGATTGATGATGCAGTGGCTGTTTGCATTCAAACTGGGTCTTCTGGATGCTTCGGCCCGGCTCAGTGTGGGGATTAACCTGGATTCGATTACCAATTTTTATGTCCTGGATTCCCTGCTTACAGGGAACTGGGTGGCGCTGAAGGATGCCCTGAAGCATTTGGTTATGCCCAGTCTTGCCCTGGCTACCATTCCTATGGCGATTATTGCCCGGATGACTCGTTCCAGTATGCTGGAGGTTCTCAAACAGGACTATATCCGGACTGCCAGGGCCAAAGGCCTTAAGGACAATGCCGTGATTTTCAGGCATGCCCTGAAAAATGCCTTTTTACCTATACTGACTGTTATGGGGCTCCAGTTTGGGACTCTGATGGGCGGAGCGGTACTTACAGAGACCATATTTTCCTGGCCCGGGATAGGGCGGCTGATGTATGAAGCAATTATGCAGCGGGATTATCCCGTGGTGCAGAACGGTATTCTGATAATTTCACTGATATTTGTATTCATTAACCTGATTGTAGATATCCTTTATAGTTTTGTTGACCCGCGAATCAGGCTGGAATAGGGGGTTAGGACATGAGTGACATAGTATCACTGCAACTGAAGGCAAATGGACCGCAGCCCCAAAGTAATGACAAAGAAAGTAAAGGGTTATGGGCTGATGCCCTGAAGCGCATCGTTAAGAGCAAAATATCACTGCTGGGCCTGATAATTGTGGCGGTTTTTCTGCTGGTGGCCTTGTTTGCTCCCGTGATAGCCCCTTATGACCCTATTAAAGATAGTGATCTGGTTAAACGACTGGAGGCGCCTAGCGGTGACCATATCATGGGCCGTGACAGTCAGGGCAGGGATGTCTTCAGCAGGCTCGTTTACGGAGCCAGGATTTCAGTTAAAATAGGTGTGATTTCGGTGGGATTTGCCCTGGTCCTGGGGGTTACCCTGGGTGCAGTTGCGGGATTCTATGGAAAGTGGCTTGATGGTATCATTATGAGGCTGATGGATATCCTGCTGGCTTTCCCTAGTGTCCTGTTGGCTATTGCCATTACGGCGGTGCTGGGCCCTGAACTGAGGAATGCCATGATTGCCATAGGCATAGTGTATACTCCGCATTTTGCGCGGATAGTCCGTTCCACTGTCCTCAGTGTAAAGGCAACGGAGTATATTGAGGCTGCCAGGGCGATTGGGTGCAGTGATTTGAGAATTATCATGTGCCATGTGCTGCCAAACTGTATGGCGCCGATTATCGTGCAATCCACCCTCAGTGTGGGTACTGCTATCCTGGATGCGGCAGCTCTTAGCTTCCTGGGTCTCGGGGCACAGCCTCCGGACCCCGAATGGGGGGCCATGCTGAGTGATGGCAGGAGTTACCTCCAGAAGGCCCCCCATGTGATGATATTTCCCGGTGTGGCGATTATGTTTGTTGTCCTCGGGTTCAACCTGTTGGGTGACGGACTGCGTGACGCCCTTGACCCGCGCCTGAAACAGTAAAGATAATGAATTAGACCGGTTAGTGAGCGCAGAGACTTCTCTGAGCACATTAACCGGTCTTTTTAGGTATTTTCACAGCAATAGGTGTGATATAATAATATAGCATGGTATGGGCTTTTAAGTTAACATAACTTTTAAATATTGCGAGGTAAAAATGAACTGTGACACATTAAAGAATTCTGCTGAGGTCAATTCCGGTGATAACGGCGCTGTTATCACCGCCAGCGACCTGGTGAAGAAGTTTGATGATTTTGAAGCTGTCAGGGGAGTCAGTTTTTCCATAAACCGCGGCGAGTGCTTTGGCCTGCTCGGTCCAAATGGAGCCGGGAAGACTTCAATAGTAAAGATGATATATGGGTTTTCTCCGGTGACCTCCGGAGAGCTGCAGATTTTCGGGCAGGATGTGGCCGTTTGTGCCAGGCAGATTAAAGCCCAAATCGGGGTAGTCTCACAGGAGGATAACCTTGACCCCGAGCTTTCGGTAAAAGAAAATCTGATTACATATGCCGGCTATTTTCGCTTAAAGAAGGATGAGGCCCGAAAGCGGGCAGATGAGATCCTTGAGTTTATGGAACTGAGCGACAAAGCCGATACGGAGGTCAGTAAACTATCCGGAGGCTTAAAAAGACGGCTCACCATGGGGCGGGCTCTGATAAACAGCCCTGATTTGATTATCCTTGATGAACCTACCACCGGTCTGGACCCCTATGCCCGCCATCTTTTGTGGCAACGCCTTAGGAGGCTGCGGGACTCAGGGACCACAATGCTCCTGACGACCCATTACCTTGAGGAAGCCAGCCAGTTGTGTGACCGCCTGGTTATTCTCCACAGGGGTAAAATTCTTGAGGCGGGCGCTCCTCAGGAGCTGATTGACCTTCATGTGGGCAAAGAAGTGATGGAAATAGGGGTCGGGGCAGAATGGCGGAAAAACATCCTTGAGATTGCCGGGAATCTGATTAAGGACCACCATATCCTGGGTGACAGCCTCCTCCTGTTTACCAACAGGGGCAAGGAACTGGCCGAACAGGTTCCCCTGAGGGCAGCTATGATGAATATTCTGCTGTCTTACAGCCGGCTGAGACCCTCCAACCTTGAAGATGTGTTTCTTAAACTTACCGGTGAGACCCTGGAGGGGAAAGGGCTTCTGGAGGGGAAGGAGAGTGGCAGCTTTGAAGAAAATTAGGCGTTTGCTTAAAGGCCTGTTCACTGCTCCTGATATTTCGTGGCCTCTGGTAGGAAGGGTTTTTTCCCGGAACTTCAAGGTGTTCCGGAAAACCTGGAGGACAAATATCATGTTTCATTTCATTGAGCCGGTCCTTTACCTCTGGGCCATGGGATTCGGGCTGGGGGTTTATGTCACTGATATCCAGGGTTTGCCCTATATACAGTTTTTGGCTGCCGGGCTTGTTGCTTCTTCAACTATGTTTGCCGTCTCTTATGAAATGACCTATGACAGCTTTACCAGGATGAACTATCATAAGACATTTCATGCTATGGTGGCCACACCGGTGAGCATGGATGATGTGGTCATGGGAGAGATGATTTTCGGAACCTTTAAAGGGCTTCTGTACGGTGGGGTGTTTTTTTCCGTGACCCTCCTGTTTGGTTTGGTGAAATCACCCTTTGCGCTGTTACTGCCGGTGCCGCTGATACTCCTGGCCCTTACTTTTTCCGTCCTTTCCCTGATCTGGACCAGTGTGGCCCCGAGTTATGATTCCTTTGGATATTTCTTCACCCTGTTCATATCCCCGATGTTTCTTTTCTCAGGAGTATTCTTCCCTGTGGAAAGCCTGCCGGTAGGAGTCCGGTATGTGGCTTGGGCAACTCCGCTCTTTCATGCTGTCGAAGTGGTCCGTCCGTTGATTCTGGGCAAATTGACTACAACTATGCTGGTACATCTGGGAGTATTGACGGCATTTGCCCTGCTGCCCCTGAGAGTACCGCTTGTGATGGTGAAAAACAGGCTGATTAATTGAATTCATTTTGGGCAGATGCTATTTAAAAGTAAACCTGACTATGGTATAATAAGTATTATTCTAGATATGGAAAAATTATATTGGTTTTTATGCAAAAATCACCTACCAGTACACACTGGGGTTGCCAGTCAAAAAGCAAAAAAACAGGCAGCTTTTCGATAAAATGGACTTGCACATTATGCTGGTCCTTTTTGTTTTTTTCGTGGAGAGGAGACTAAAACAACAATATAGAAAGGGGGGCAGGCTGATTCACTAACTTAACAAAAACGTTTGGAAGGAAGGTGTTTCGATGACAGCACGCCAGGATGTTATGTCCCCTCCGGAACGGATGCAGGCGCTTCTTACCGGGCAAAAACTTGACAGGGTTCCCTTTATTCCATTTTTATTTGGCTATACTGCTGTGACAACAGGGTACAAGGTGGGTGATATTTATGCAGAGCCGGAGAAGAGCTTCCGCGCTCAGCTGCTTACCCAGGAAATGTTCGGTTATGACGGCTCACCACTCTATGGTTATGCATCCTTCGGAGGCTGGGAGCTTGGTGGTGACATACATTTTCCCTATGGCAAGTATGAACAGGCCCCAAATGTGACCCGGCATCCTTTAAGTACTCCGGAGGCAATAGAAAGTTACCGTGTTCCTGATGATGTCAGCCAGTGTGGTGCGGTACCGCTGATGCTTCGCTTTTCTGACCTTCAGGCCCAGTACGGGATGCCGGTGATCGTGCAGGCTGGAACCCCTTTCACCTGTGCCGGTGCAGCGATTGGTGAAGAAACCATGCTGAAATGGATGAGAAGAGAGCCGCAGTTGGTACACCTGACCCTCAGGAAGGTAACCGATTTCCTGCTCAAAGTAATAGAGTTGTACGTGAAACGCTACGGGGCGGAAAAAATGATGGCCTTTGACGGGGGACCGACTGAGGCCAACCAGTTGATCTCCCCCAAGCAGTTTGAGGAATTTGCCCTGCCATATGTGGCGGAAATTCACGATAAGGCAATTGCCATGGGGGTAAGGCATTTCTTAACCCATATCTGCGGGGAACAGAACCTGAACCTGCCCCACTGGCAGAAGGTTAACTGTGGTACTCCGGGCATAGTCAGTGTCGGTCATGAGGTGAGCCTGGAAACTGCGAAAAAGATGTTTGGTGATAAAAATGTGGTTGCCGGTAATATTAATACAACCATAATCCAGATGGGCACACCGGAGGAAGTATATGAAGTTACCAAACAATGCATCCTTGAAGGCAAAGATTCACCAAGCGGGTTTGTCCTCATGGCCGGGTGTGAAGTACCTGTGCTGGCCCCACCGGTTAACATGTATTACATGATGAAAGCCCTGCGTGATTTTGGGTTTTATGATTGATTATGAAGTAAAATAGCAGGCGAATGAAAATAAACCTCCTTTGCTGCTTGTTTTAACGCAGCGAAGGAGGTTTAAATTGTTTCTGATTAATTAATTTTCAGGGTGTTGATTTCCTCCATAGAACTCAGGTCATGTGCCTTAATTGCCGCCCTGGAGACAGTGTACAGGGTGTTGCCGATATATATGGCGCGTTCCACGTTACTTTCACTGTCATACCACCCATGTCCCGATTTAATGATATCAGCTTCGGGAATATGGGTGATCTTTCCTTTTAGAGTAAACCCGTTGATTAGGTCAAGGTTATACACATAGGCGCCCTGGAAGGCAAACCGGCCATATTCGGGCCAACCGTTTTTCTTATTTGAAACTGAACCGGTATTATCCAGTTCCATAACTGTTACCGGAAATGCCAGGAGGTTTCTTTCCCTGGAAAACAAGAGGGCTTTATGATTTCTCAGCAGTTCGGAGTCAGTACCCCGGTCACCGATTATTTCCTTGAATTTTTCCACCGGGTGGGCCACATCGGTGACATCAAAAACGGCTATTTTCATGCCCTGATAAAAAGCCATGGTATTTGTTTCATTTCCATTCGGGTCTTTCATCCCCATTTCCACGGTATCCTTTCCAAAGCCGATGATGTGATTTTCATCATAGGGGTGGAGGTAGTCACTATAGCCCGGTATTTTCAGGGCGCCCAGTATTTTGGGCGACAGGGGTTCCTTCAGATCAAGCACAAACAGCGGGTCTACTTTCTTAAAGGTTACCATATAGGCACGGTCTCCCATAAACCTGACAGAATAAATCCTTTCCCCAGGGGCAATATCCTCAATTTTCCCGGTTATCTGGAGGCTGTCATTCAGGATATACAGGTTGTTTTTTGAGGTATATTCATTATTGCGCCAAACTTCCCCCTTGGTAGTGGCGATACGAAAGTAACCATTGTGTTCATCCATGGAAAACTGGTTGAGAATCGAGCCCGGAACTTCACCTTTGCCCAGATACTTTGTGTGCCCGTCATTTAATTGGAACTTATAAACCATGGTCCCCAATTCATTCATTTTGAGGTTGTGCTGTGACCGGGTTAAGGCTACATAGAGGTTTTTATCTGATGCATAAATATTCTCGCCGCTCCCCAGGTAGGTGGAGACCTCCATTTCCCTGTCAGGTTCATCCAGGTTTATTCCGGCAACCATAAGGTAATTGGGCTGCGGTTCTTCCGGGAAGTACCTGATATCAGGGAAATCTATACTTGTAAGTTTGTCAGTGCCCGCAGAATCCCGATAAGCAGGAGTCAGATAATTAGTGTCCAGGTTTGCTTCCTGCTGTTCCATGATATAGTAATAGTCAATCTGCTTATTGGCCACCAGGTAAAGGGCGGAACCAATTTTCCGGGAAGATATATAATGCCCTTCCAGCTCTGTTTCCCGGAGTTTCTGAATATTTTCCCGGTCACTGATATCGTAAATTATAGTTTTTACTGTATTATAGGACTGTCCTTCAGGAAATGGTATCAGATATTGTGTATGTCCGATGACAACCATGTGCTTATCATCCACATAAAGTTCCTGGGGCATAAAATTTTCATCATCGAAGTTTACCGTGTTAATTATTTCCATCTTATCTGCAGGGTGAGCACGGGCAATTATTATTTTTTGATTATTGACCTGATAGATGTACCTTCCGTCTGTCTTAATGACATCTGCCTCATCCACCCCCCGGACCTGGACATTGGTGCCGGAATACTCCTTATTTACGCTCTCTGCCTGATCCGCAGCCACTGTGTTTTGCATTGCATCATCAGAAATGCTCATCTTCATACTCTTCATGCCGTTATAAAAATACTCGCTGAAAGTCCGCTTATCTTTGAGGAGTTCCCTGAGGTTTTCCAGTGACCCTACCACAGGGAGTGGAGTCACCTCGGCAGCAGGTTCTTCTCCCAGCGGGTCAGACTGGTCTCCGGCATTTGTCAGGGTTGCGGTGAACATCAGAAATACCAGCATCACCAGTACAGGGTAAATTCGCAGCAGTACTTTGTTCATTTAAATCCCTCCCACCAATTTGCTAACGGTCATTTCCAGAACCAACCATTGCAGTAAAGTTAATTATTTGACGTTATTCACCCTATATTTGTTTCACCAAATCCTTCCGGCCGTTCAAATAAGAGAGCGGCCCTAATTTTATGTAAATTCTTGCTGTGATATTATTTGAGTTACCTTCTGTTTTGGGTTTGCATAAATTATATATGTAAAGTAAAAATAGATTGTTTCAGAGGTGTAATTATGTCATATCACGATGTTTTACTGATTAACCCGCCGTCAAGGCAAAGAGAGTTTTATGAACATCTTGGCTTAGGTTATCTGGCAGCCTGTCTCAGAAAACAGAATGTTGATGTTAAAATTCTGAATATGCCTCATTGGATGGCTCCCCGGGCCTTACAGGAAGTTAAAAAGTATTCCTGCAAACTGGTTGGGGTCAGTATTCCATTCCAGAGGAGCGCACGACAGGCCTTTAGTTTTATTTCCCGCCTCAAAAGGGAGGGCTTTGAGGCGGCACATGTGGCGGTAGGTGGTATCTACCCATCCTTTGCTTATGAAGAGATTCTGGATCAATTTCCCGCTGTGGATTCGGTTGTTATCGGTGAAGGTGAAGAAACCATAGTAGAGCTGGCAGAAGCCATAATCAGGAACAGTGACTGGAAGAAAATAAGAGGGATAGCATTCCGTGGGCAGGAAAACATTGTGACAACAGAGTTACGCCCCCTCATTGAGGATCTGGATACCGTGCCATTTCCGGAACGTGATACCCTTCCGGAAGTATTGGAGAAACTGGAACATGCGCCGGTGCTTTCTTCTAGAGGCTGCTATGGCAGGTGCACTTTTTGCAGTGTGGTGCCTTTCTTTAAAAAATTCGGCACAACACTGAGGATGCGCAGCAGCGCCAACGTCATTGAGGAGTTGGAATTCCTGTATCACAATTACGGGGTTCGAAATGTGGATTTTAATGATGCCAATTTTATTGGCGGGAAGGGACGTGGCTTTCGCCGGGCCCGGGAGATAGCGGAACTAATCCTGAGCAAAAACATGGATTTGAAGTTCGGAATCCAGTGCAGGCCAAATGAAATCGACCTGGAACTGTTCAGCATTTTAAAAAGAGCGGGTCTCAGTAAAGTGTTCGTGGGAATAGAATCAGGTTCCCAGGCAATGCTGGAACGGTTTCAGAAGGACATTACAGTTGAAGAAAACCTGAAGGCCCTGGAAACTCTGGGTAAACTGGATCTAATCACATATATGGGATTCATAACCTTTGATGATAGATCAACTATGCAGGAATACAGAGAAAACATTGCCTTCATTCAAAAAGCTAAAAAGCTGATTCCGCAAAACGCGCTTTTTTATGACCTGGGAACCAAACTTCTCCCCCTGGCCGGCACAGACGCCGAAAAAAACATGAAGAATAGAGGAATCTTGATTGGGAATTCCCTCAAATTTGATTATAAAATGGATGACCCCAAACTGAATTTATTTTATGGCGCTATAAAGGTTAAAGAGGACATTTCCAGGATCGGGAGAAGGCTGGGAGAAGCTGATAAGGAATGGACTAAAGAAAAGCCTTAAATCATTTAGGTGGAGATGTAAAAAAAAAAATGTTTCAGAATAAGGGGCATTTCAGCTCCTTTTTCGTATTATGGGAGAAAAAGATAGTTATTTGGAAGGGAGATCCGTATGGAAAAAGACGCCGTATCAATACTTTGCAGCCCTGAGACCGGGGCAGGACTGCAACTGGTCTCGGAGGAGGTTCCAGGGAGGAGGGGGCGGGAGGCGCTGGTGGACAGCGGGACAGGCAAGAAGTTTGTGGTACGCGAGGGTATCCCCCTTTTATTAAAAGATGATCAGATTACCGGAGAAGGCAAAAAGACCCGCGCCTTTTACAATGTAATAGCCCCGCTTTACAATGTGCTTCATGAACTACAGGGCCGTAGAAAAGGGGGCGAAAGGAAACTGCGTCAAAAGATCCTCAGTCCCCTGGAGATAGGTGAGGGCAACAAAGTCCTGGAGGTTTCAGTGGGCACAGGCAGTAACCTACCATACCTTCCGCCAAATGCCAATTACTATGGGGTGGACATTTCATTCCCAATGCTCAGGCAGTGCGCTAAGCTGCTGAAAAGACACGGAATTTCAGGCAATTTGGTTTTAGGAGCAGCCGAATACCTGCCCTTTAAGGACAATGTATTTGATTGCGTGTTTAATGTATGTGGCTTCAGACTTTTTAATGACAAATCAAGGGCTATGGGAGAAATGGTCAGGGTGGCTAAACCTGGAGCGAGAATCCTCATTGCAGACCAGAAAAGGAGTGGTGTTCCCCTGGATCTGATACCCCGCTCGGCATCCCCGGCAAATGTTTCTGAGATAGAGGAATGGGAGTTATATTGCATGGTGTTCAGGAAAAAGCACTTGTAAAATACTTGAAATGTAACCTTTCGTAAAACCTTAACATAATATTTAGTGAAGAACTGAAACAACTTAGCCCAAATTTATTAAATTCTTTGAAGGAGGGTAATCAAATGTCTGTTAATACCCAGGAATTTGGATGGACCGCACCGTTTTTTCTTTTCCTGATCCTGATCCTTCTGTGGGCAGGGGTAGACGGTGGTTGCTGGTAAAATTACCAAAAAAACACATTTGTGAACATATCAAGCAGAAAGGAGGGTATTTAGATGGCTGATGTGAAATCTCAACAATGGGGATGGACCGCACCGTTTTTTCTTTTCCTGATCCTGATTCTTCTGTGGGCAGGGGTGGATGGTGGTTTCTGGTAAAAACTGCTTAATTTAATAGGCAGGCTGAGGAACACTCTCAAGATATGCTCATAGTATAGTAGCAAAGGTCGGTAATTAAAATAATTATTTAGCAAAGGGGGACGTAAAATGGCAGACGGAATCTTTGGCGGAGGCGCTACATTTCCATTTTTCCTGTTTTTGATTCTGATACTCCTGTGGGGAGGAGTAGATGGCGGTTTCTGGTAAAATTACCGCCTGTTAAACTGATATATTTTATATCCCAGTGATCAGGCCCGCTTATTGTTAAGCGGGCCTGATCATGAATGTGCAGTCGATGAACCTTTTAAGAAATTTAAACATAGTATGTAGCAAAGGTCGATAGGGTATCAATTTAAGATTATTCCTGAAAGGAGGCAAAGGAATGGCTGATTTAAAATCCCAGCAGTGGGGGGCAACCGCACCGTTTTTTCTCTTCCTGATCCTCATTCTCCTGTGGGCAGGAGTAGATGGCGGTTTTTGGTAGAAACGGATCATTAAAGTAATATCGATATCAAGCATGTCATAGGCTAAACCGGTTATTAAAGCCCCGGAGCCATTCCGGGGTTTACAATTCTTACGAAGGAGGTGAATGTTAATGGCTGACGGGTGTGGAATAGGCGGCAATAATTTCCCGATTTTCCTTTTCCTGATTCTGATTCTTTTATGGTCAGGAGTTGATGGCTGCTGGTAATAACCTTTTTTATCCGCTTCCTTAGTGAGGCGGATATTTGTTTGATATATAGCGGTGTAAAACTGAAATGTGTCAGGTGGCAGCAGCACCACGTATTCCGGATAACAAAGTTTGGTAAAAAACAAAGAACCGGCAGAGACTGCCGGTTCTAAATTATTTCTGGTACACAATCCGGGTATTTAATTAAGGATTCCGCCAGAACCCTGAAGATTAGCATTGGCGCCAAAGCCGCCCCTGAAGCCTGCTCCGCCACCGCAGCCGCCGCCGGCACCATAAGCGCCGCAGCCGCCGCCACCGTTTCTAAAACCGGCTCCCGGCAGGATGTCGTTTTCCTGGCGGTATTGTTCAGCCTGGTCCATCCTGTCTTTAATGGCTTGACCCTGGTCAGCGGTGATCTCTCCTGATTCCACATACTTGTCAACCAACTGCTTCCTCAATTCGACCATCTGCTTTTGCAGGTCAAGAACGTCCTGCTTTTGGGTATCCGTAAGGGCTGCAAAAGCCGGTACAGCAAAAGCCAGGACTAAAACAACGGTTAAGGCAATAAGAAGTTTATTTTTCATGTTTGTTGTCACCTCCTTTTCAGCTAATACGAGACCGGATAAACTTTATGTTTCTTATATATTAAGTATAGCCAAATGTTGTGTGCAAAATGGGTTGAAATTGTTAAGAAATTGTGAATAATTGTTTCCATTACCTGCCGGAAGGTAATGATGCAGTAATTGTAGAAATAGTAGAAAAACCGCCGGAAGGAGGTAATTTATGTCGCCAGCGTCAATTAAAATTAACCCTGACCTTTGTAAAAAGTGTGGGTTATGTGTTTGTTTCTGTCCGCAAAAAGTACTCACAGGGACGCCGGGAGAACTTCCTAAAGTTCAAGCTGTGGAAAAATGCGCCGGCTGCCTGGCTTGTTTCGATAGGTGTCCTGATTTTGCCATCGAAGTGGAGGTGCAGGGGTCTTGAATTTGGATGAAAAACTGTTTTTGCAGGGTAACGAGGCTTGCGTCCGGGGAGCCCTTGCCGCCGGCGCTGCCTTTTATGCCGGATACCCTATCAGCCCGTCTACTGAAATTGCGGAACTTTGTTCTCAAATGCTTCCTGAACATGGAGGTGTTTTTATCCAGATGGAGGATGAAATTGCTTCAATTGCTGCAGTTATCGGGGCCAGTCTCGGAGGGATGAAAGCCTTTACTGCTACCAGCGGCCCCGGGTTTTCCCTAATGCAGGAAAACCTGGGGATGGCGGTTATGGCAGAGATACCCTGTGTAATTATAAACGTCCAGCGTTTTGGGCCGGCGACAGGTATTGCCACCAAGCCGGCACAGGCTGATGTGATGCAGTCCCGCTATGGGACGCATGGGGATTATGAAATCATTGTTCTGGTGCCCAGCTCAGTACAGGAGTGTTATGAACTGACATTGGAGGCCTTTAATCTGGCAGAGCGTTTCCGTACCCCGGTGATACTTCTTTCAGATGCTGCGTTGGCTCACCTGAGAGAACAGGTAGTAATACCAGGTGACCCGATGGTTGTGGATCGCAATAAACCCGGCTGCCCTCCCGGGGAATACCTTCCATACGGTCCGGGGCCGAATCTGATACCGCCCATGGCGGCTTATGGCAGTCCCCACATTATGCGGGTTACCGGATTGGTTCATGATGAAAGAGGTTATTCCACCGCAGACAATGAGACTGCTGATAACCTGCTGCGCAGGCTGGCAGGCAAAATAAAGAATTATTCGGCTGAGCTGCCACAGCCTCTGTATTGGGGTGATCAGGATGCGGAGATACTCTTGGTTGCCTATGGTGTTGTGACCAGGGCAGCCCGGGCTGCTGTGGTAAAAGCCCGGGAAGCGGGTATTTCTGTAGGTCTCCTGCAGTTACGGACATTATGGCCATTCCCCGACCAGGCAGTTGCCGGATACCTGGGAAAAGTTAAGCAGGCGCTTGTTCCTGAAATGAATCTGGGTCAGGTGGTCCGTGAAGTCAGGCGGGTTAATGAAGGAAAAGCAGAGATTCACCTGCTTTCACGCACAGATGCCGGAATAATTACTCCGGAACAGATTGTCCAAAAACTGCGGGAGGTGGTATAATGGCCGGTTACAGTTACCGTGATTATATCGCCTGGGAGCGGCTGCCTCACCTCTGGTGTCCCGGGTGCGGTCACGGTATCATTCTTAAGGCCCTGGCAGGGGCGCTGGCAGAACTCGGCCTGCCTCCGGAAAAGACCTTGCTGGCAACCGGAATCGGTTGTGCGGGGCGCAGCGGAGACTATGTGACCTGCCACCGGTTCCAGGGGACCCATGGACGCACCCTGGCTTTTGCGACCGGAGCGAAACTGGCCCGACCGGAAATGAAGGTTGTCTGTGTGATGGGTGATGGCGATGCTGCAGCCATCGGTGGAAACCACCTCTTGCACGCTGCCCGGCGGAACATGGACGTGACAGCGGTGGTTTCCAATAATTTTAACTATGGGATGACCGGGGGGCAGTACTCGCCGCTTACGCCTGCTGACAGCATTTCGAGTACTTCCCGTCAGGGCACGGTTGATGCACCTATGGATATCTGTTCCCTGGCAAACTGGGCGGGGGCCAACTATGTTGCCAGGTCCACCGTATACCATGTTACAGAATCGAAGCGTTTTCTCAGGGAGGCTCTGCAGAAAAAAGGGTTCTCACTGGTTGAAATAATCAGTAACTGCCCGACCTATTACGGTCGTTACAATAGGCTGGGGGCAGCTCTGGAAATGATGGATTGGTTTAAACACAATGTGATTCCCTTGGAAAAACATCGGCAGCTGCCTGTTGAAGAACAGGTGAAATTCTTCTGGCGGGGCTGCCTCGCTGACCGCAGCAAACCAGGCTTCCTGGAGCGTTCAGGACATCAGGTGGAGGAAATGACACCTGATGCGGAGACTATTACCGGCGGGGGTGAAAGCCTATGAGAAAAATATGGAATGTTATCATAGCGGGTTCCGGGGGCCAGGGCCTTGGTATGGCCGGCCGGATTCTCGCAGAGACTGCTCTGTCTGCGGGGATGCACGCAGCCCATAACCAAAGTTATGGCGCCCGTGCCCGGGGAGGCTACAGCCAGTCATCTGTGGTCATCAGCTCTAACGAAATTGTTTATCCCTTTGTTGAGCAACCCAACCTGGTGATTGCCTTATCGCAGAGGGCTTATGATATTTATCTGCCCCTGATGGCTCCTGACGGGGTGATGATTTTTGACAGTGAACTTGTACAGGGAAAAGAGACAGGGCTAATCAGGGGCTTTCCTTTTAGTGATACTTCCCGCCGGGCATGCAGCTCCCTGGGTATTTCTATAGCCGCTCTTGGCGCTGCGGTACGGCTAACCGCTATTGTTCCTGAGGACATGCTTGACCAGGCCCTGAACAGTCACTTCCAGGGAGAAACCCTGGCTGTAAACAGCAGCTGTCTCAGTCTTGGCATGGATTTAGTGTAAAGTAAAACAGGAATTGCCCAAAAGCATGAAGGTAGTGGCCCCTTACCAGGGAACACTACCTTCTTAATATGCAACCATTTGGTCACATGGACCTATTTGGCTGCATCAGTCTTTTCCCGCCAGAATCCGGATATCTTCCAACCGTACATGCAGTCCGCAGCTCTTCTCCAGAACCATGTTGACAAGTCCCGTATGGTTCAGTGACATCATGCAAAAACCCGGCAGGAATGTTACGCGGCAGCCGAAAGCCGGCTCATTTTTAATATGTGAGGCGATGCCTTCGAAGCCTATCATGTGGTAAGCGACTACATCTTTGACCTGGTGATCACGGGAGTATTTGGGCCCAACAACCCAGGTGTACAGAAGCCCGGTAACCTGTTCAGCCTCTATTACCTGCAGCACATGCGGGATGGGGCAGCCGGCGCCCATGGGCCGGCCCAGGACATAGTCCCCTTTTTTGATGTCCATTTTTTCCACCATATCAGGCCGGAATGGGAGAACAATTTTTCTGGCTGAAATTTCACCTGGGAGCGGTTCCAGAACAAAGTCGTATTCATGCCCCAAGACATCTCTCTGGGGATAAATGGCCTTAGTTTCTATTCCGGTTAATTCGTTGGGATCTGCAGACCTTTGCTGTTCGCTATAGTAGGGGCAGTCCGAATAGCTTTTCCGGGAAGAATTTATCATTTTCAGAAAGCTTTTACAGCTGTCTTCTCCGCATAAACCGCAGTTTTTTCCGGGGGGCAGCCAGGCCCTTACTGCATTCACGTTACTCCCCCCTGTATAGGTAATCAGCGATTTGACCGTTAAGCTTTTGAATCACGCCAAAATGGTGCTTCCAGCCAATTTCTTTTTTGCCGATACAGATTGTGCAGGTGCCGAGGGGCGGGTTACCTTTCAGGAAAAGATTATTTTTGTCGATATCTTCAGAGTCGCTGATAAGCTTATATAACCGGTTCAGTGAAGTCCCCTGCAGGGCATTGGTTTCCATTAATACAATTTTGCGATGGACTTCCTTGATTTTCTGAATAAGCACCTCTCTTTCGGCCTGGCTCACCAGGTCGATTTTTGTGACTACAGCTATATCGGCAAGGCTGACCATGGCGCCCATTTTTTCCGGAGCATGAATCCCCGAGATTGAACTTAAAACAATTACCCCCAGTCCCTGGTTAAGGTATGGTGAACAGCGCAGGCAAAGCCCGGCGCTTTCTACTATAAACAGGTCTGCACCATTACTATCAGCCCATTCTACGGCATCACCAAGAACCATAACTCCGGCATGGTCAGGGCAGAGGTCGCCGGAGTATATTTTTTTAGTCAGAATATTGAACTCCTTGCTTAATTCAATATCCTCATAAGCCCTGACAACATCAATTTTAAGAAAGGCTATCCGCAGTTCGTTATTAAAGTGCTTTACAATTTGTTTGGTAAGTGCGGTTTTGCCTGCGGAAGGGGGGCCGGCAATAACCAAAAGCTTCAAAAAACATTCACCGCCTCTTTTATTAGACTAAATATCAGTTTTAGTTCAGATAAGATATTGGCTCAGGATGCGAAATTTACAGCAAACACATCAGTTGTGATTACATCTCCTGCTCGTAGCTGCTCCCTGATGCTGCCTACTCTGCGGTCGACTTCCAGAAGGTTCTGGGCAGCCATGACTTCAACTTCATTTTGATGAAGAACCTTTTTTACGGCTCCGTTTTCGATTATGATCCGCATCTTGGTGAGAAGTGCAATCACGGGGTCGTGAGTTACGAAAACAATAATTTTCCCGGTGCCTTTAATTATGTCGATAACCTCCTGCTTGAAGATGCCGGCATTTTCGATTTCATCCAGGAGAATAATAGGAGCTGCCCCAATCATAATTGCATCTGCAATCAGGAGGGATCTTGTCTGCCCTCCCGATAAAATAGTTACCTTGTGATCCTTATGGATTTTTTCACCCGTAAAACTATTAGCTAACTTAATAGTTTCCGCAATTACGCCGATATCATTAATACCACGGGCGCGGGCATGAATTTCCAGGAAATCTTCAGTGGTAAGGTCTGCGAAGCATTTGGTATTCTGGGTAATCATAGCAATTGGCTTAAGCGAGGGGTTATATCTGATGTCATCTGTTGGGTTACTTCCATTAACCAAGATAGTTCGGCCTGTGGAGGTATCCCCTTGGGCCAGCAACTCAATATCAGTAATAAAAGCGGTTTTCCCGCTTCCGGTGGGGCCGACAATAGATACGGTTTCTCCTGCCCTTAGTGTAATTTCAGCGAAGTTTTCCCTGACATCAAGTTTGTCTGTGCCGGGAAGAATTGTGATTTCACTGAGCATAAGTTCTCTCCTCTCAACAATTTATTTCCTGCAGTCTAAACTATGAATTATGTATTCGAAAGGTTACTTTAAATGGCAGTTAATTTGAAGCTGCTTAGAAAAGATGGGTGGGGTTTCCTGGGGAAGTGGCATGAAAATACATTCTAATCCGGGAGCTCCCGAATAGAACGGTTAAGGGAACGTCCCTTCAAAATCAGACTTTTGAAGGCGGCGTTCCCTTAGTCAGGTAGCTATTAAACTGGATGCTAGTAAGTGCTCACATATTGTCCGGTCGGTCCAAACTGGCTGGTGTTAATTGGGCGGTTAGCCCAACTGCCGGTGGTAATTGAACCCTGATACGGGGAGCCAAACTGCTGTCCCACGGTGCTAAACTGAACACTGCTCATCATGGAATTCATCTGTGAGGCTGCTTGGTGGCAAAGCTGGGCACATTGCTGCAACTGCTGAGCGGCATTGCGTTCAGCCTGCTCAATCTGGTGCAGCTGGTTTACATTAGCGCTCTCGCTCTGACTGAGTTGCTGACAGATTTGAGCAATTTGGTTCAGGCTGCTTTGAATCTGGCTGACTTGTGAATACATTAGTGTAACAACACCTCCAAGGAAATATATTGGTGAACCTGAACATTATTATTTCAAGATTAAAGTTAATTATTCCAGGATTGCCGTAAAAAATAATGGAATTTTACCGGCAGGGACTGGGGAAACTAGGTAAAATGTTAAAGGAGGTACTTGAATGGTTAAACGCATTTTTTACCTTATGCTGGTGCTGCTTTTGCTGGTAATGGGTTGTGCCGGTGAGGAGCCGGAAAAGAAACCACTCCCCCAAGAACAGGAGCCTGCACAAGAGACAATGCTGGATGCTGCCGCCGCCGATCCCTATGGTGATGGGTGTGTGTCCTGCCATAAAAAGACCGCTCAGGTGGACCAGTCACTGCCGGCCTATGTAACCAGAATTTCCGGACACCCGGAAGTCAGAGAGGCGACTGTCAATGAATGCTACCGGTGCCATGAAGCCGAAAAGGACTATTCCCTCTATAAAAAATTTTACCGGGGAATTCATAAGGTCCACTGGGAAAGCGAGACTTTTTACAATGAGCAGAAAGGGCGCTGTTATGCCTGTCATACAGTAGAAACCAATGGTGTATCAGGGATAAAAAAATACCCCCTGGCCGGATACCGTTCAGGGAGTGAAGCTGCTGGAAAAGAAGACAAGGATGAAAAAGCAGCTCCGGAAACTAAAGCTAAACAACCGCAGGTAAAGCAGGAACAGAAAGCAGCGCCGCAGCGCCAGCCGCAGCTGGAACCGGAGCGCCAGCCGGAACAAAAGCCGGAACGGCAGCCTGAACAGCCGGCGCCTCAACCGGAACAAGAATCTGAACTGCCTACTCCCGGTCCATGAGTAGTCTATAAAGGATCCAAGGATAATGTGGGAGCGCCCTAAGCTAAATGCTTGAAGATAGACATAATTATCTTTAACTAAAAATAAGGAGGGGCAGATATGTTCCGGAACGATGAGTCTGATGTCCGCTTGTCGGTGAGCCGCGGATGCGGGAGCCGGTAACAAGCGGAATCGTTGCCATCGTGGAGGAATGTATCTGCCCCTCCTTGCTTTCATAGTTAAAAGAAAGTTGGTTCTGTCTATAAGCATACTTAAGGGCGCTTTCACCTTAGTCTGAAAAATTTTGACGCTTCCTGAAGGCTTTTTAGCTGTTGGTTGAGGTTGCTGATTTCAGTCTGAATATGTTTTGTGAATGTGGTGACTTCCCCGGCTGATGCGCTGACCTCTTCCGTAGATGCTGCATTTTCCTGCGAGATGGCGGAAATATTCATGATTGCCTCACTGGCCGATCCGGTCTCTATTGCCAGTTCGCCGGTAATCCGGGTATTTTCCGCTGTAATCCCGGAGATTATGTCTGTGGCCTGAGCAATCTCCAGGCTTTGGGTCTTCATGTTTTCCATTGAGTCATTAATTTCATCCAGCCGGTTGACGACCTGGTTGACCGCTTTGATGATATTTCTCAGGGCTGTGCCGGCCTTATAGGCAACCTTGCTGCCCTCTTCCACGTCTAGAGTGGCTCTGCCTGTCTCGTCGACTACGTTCTTAGTTTCTGCCTGTATACCTGTAATCAGTTCTCTGATCTCCTCAGTTGATTTTCTGCTGTTTTCCGCCAGCTTGCGGACTTCATCCGCTACTACGGCAAATCCCTTGCCATGTTCTCCGGCCCTCGCGGCTTCTATGGCTGCATTTAGAGCCAGCAGGTTTGTCTGCTCGGCAATATCATCTATCACCTGGATGATTTCCCCTATTTGCTGGGAGCGGTCACCCAGTGAGGCTACTTTCTGTGACAGGTTATTAACAATTTCATTGATTGATTTCATATCATCTATGGTTTCATCAACCAGGTCTTTACCTTCATTAGCGGCGCCGTAACAATTGCTGATATCGCTATTTATAAGTTTAGTGTTCTCCACAACATTATCAGTTGCATCCGAGACCTGGTTAATCAGCTGAACAGTAGTAGCAACACTTTCATTTTGCTTAACGGCATTTTCCTGAATGGCAGCTGTTACCTGGCTCAGCTTATTGGTCATATCAGTAGTCTTCTGCATGTCTTTTGCCTGCTCCTGGGTGTCCACAGATATCTGTTCAATAGCCAGGGTTACCTGTTCAATTGTTTCCAGGTTTTTAGCTGCATTTGTATTTAGGGTATCACTGATATCAACCATCTGATCAGTGGCGACAAATACATCATACATATATTTCTTGAGGTTTTGGTACATTTCTTTAAACGAAACGCCGAGGTTTTCCAGTTCATCTCCGGTTTTAATAATGGTGATATCTTTTACCGGTCTGGAGAGATCTCCTTTGGAAATCCGGCGTATCATTTCTTCCAGCACTTTAACCGGTCTGTTAACATTTCGAATTATGTAGACGGTAAATGCCAGGGAAATAATGAGGGCAGCAACTATCAGAATGCCGGTTTCCAGGGCAAAATTCTGCAGCCGGTCATCAATTATCCGGCCAATTTCGGGATTTTCCGCAGTTATTTTTGTGAGGGAGGCTTCCAGCCCGGAGATGTTAATATAGGCTGCTATCGCTGTAATAACCAGCAGCCAGAACATAACTGCAAAGGCGGCACAAATCTTATAAGCCAGCTTAATTTTCATAAATAACACCTTTCTGTTTTCGATTTTTTTATATCAACAGGCTTTCTGTATGAATTTGTAACACTATACTCCATAAAAATATTCCATAAAAAATATCTTTTTCCTGCATTTTTCGACGGAAAATTGTATTGAGTAGTATTTCACATACTTATTTATGCAATCATACTTGCGATAGCAGGTGTGATGTAGTATATTATAAATTAGAAAGATCATTCGGTATTATAAAGAGAGGTGACTATATTGCTGAGGCCAGAGATTGTATCAGGTGAATCAAGGGCAAGTCATAATAATGGGAAAGTTTCTGAAACCGAAGTAAAAAGCAAAATATTCATGGTGGCTCAGCAGCTTTTCGTAGAAAAGGGATATCACCGAACGAGCATTCCGGATATTGTCAAAGAAGCAGGTGTGAGCACAGGAGCCATTTACCACCACTATTCCAGCAAAGAGGATTTGGCCAGGGAAATTCACCGGGTTACGGTCGGGCAGTTTCTGAAAAAGTATGCGGAAGAAGTAGCTTCCAAGGAAGCCACTTATGAAAAAATACGCGCATATACAGCTCTGCTGTTCAGGTGGGTGGAGGAAGACCCGGTAATGGTCCGATACCTGCTTTATGGAAGACCGAAGGAAATCCTGGATAAATGCCTGAGTGTCTGTTCTGAGGAAGGTCTTAAGGCAACTATGGAAATTGTGCATAACGGAATCAGCAGGGGAGAGGTCCGGCCTATGTCCCCGACTCTTGCTGCGGCTTCTATTTCCGGAATTCTTATGAGGATGCTCGAATTACGGATTGACGGGTTGATTGAGCACTCCCTTGTAGAGTACATCGAAGCTGCTGCAAACAATATCTGGCTGTCAGTCAAAGCCTAGGGAGGTGGTCGGATGAATTTTTACGCAGTGTTTATTGTCAGCCGGGAAGCGCTGCTGCGTCATTCCCTGGCGTGCCTGCTGAGTTCATTTCCGGGTTGCCGGGAAGTTGCGGAATACAAGGCTGCACAGGAAGTATTTAAAAGGGGAAAACCCATTACTGACTCAATCCTGATTCTTGATGCGGGCCTTCCTGAACACGATATTTCTGCTGTGATAGATTTTGCCCGGCAAGGCCAAAACAGGATTATCCTTTTAAGCAGCGGGACTGATAAAAAACGGCTTATCGGGTTGCTGCCTTTAAAGGCGGACGGATATATAACCACCAGGATTACTTCCGGGGAATTTTTTGCCTTGCTGGATAAGGTAAAGACGGCGGGCGAGACGGTAATTGATGAGAGTCTTGTTTCGGAAATGGCGAAGCATTTGTCAGCAGCGCCCGCCGGGTTTGCGGGGGCTGGGGCCGGGCTGGATATCCTCACCCCAAGAGAGGTTGAAGTTTTGCGGCTGCTGGCGGTCGGGTGTACCAACAGGCAAATCGCCAAAAAGCTTGTGATCAGCGTTTATACTGTCAAGAACCATGTTCATAGTATTCTTGACAAACTGGACCTTGACAACCGGACCCGCCTGACATCTTATGCACTTGCCAGGGGCTTGGTAGGGTAAATGCGGGGCTGGGATGAATGCCGTGAAGGAACATTTTGATAGTTCTTTTGGTTCATCATAAAACAGACATTAAGATTTATTAACGGCGAGCATATAACAATGTATAATAAAACCGAGCGAATAATCGTTCGGTTTTATGTTATTAATTTCACAAATCGTAAAACAAAATCAGGGAGGGTTTGTTATGGGAAAAGAGATTCCTGAAGGGATGAAATCTGAACTTGAGCAATTATTCAAGGACCGGGTTCGTTTCAACACCATAGAGAGGCTGGTATACTCCCACGATATGGGTGTACTGCCATCCCAGGTCATGAAACTTATCCGAAATATGCCCGATGCTGTCGTTCAGCCGGTATCAGTGGATGAAGTGGTTTCAATAACCAGACTGGCTGCCAAATACAACATCCCGTTGATACCGCGGGGCGGTGGTACAAGCGGTTTCGGCGGCGCCCTACCCACCCGCGGGGGAATCGTACTTGATTGTGTGCGGATGAATAATATTATTGAATTTGAAGAGGAGAGCGGCACTGTTACCGTGGAGCCAGGGGTTGTCTGGGGAGATTTGCAGAAATACCTCAATGAACGCGGTTATGGCTTACGCTTGTACCCATCAAGTGCGCCATCGGCCAGTGTTGCCGGATGGGTGGCCCAGGGCGGAAGCGGGTATGGCAGTTATGAGTACGGTTGGTGTGGCGAAAATATTGAATCAGTGGAAGTGGTACAGCCTGACTATACTGTGAAGACATTTTCCGGGGCAGAACTGGAAATGGTCAACACCCTGTGCGGGGTGACGGGAACAATTGTCAGGGTCACCGTGAAGGTAAAGGAAAATGATGAAGAGGTTGCGCTTCTGGCAGGGTTTGACAACCTTTCAGATGTGTCCGGTATGCTAAAGGCGCTAAAAGCACAAAAAGTCCCTCTGTGGTCGTTAAGTATGTCTACTCCGGCATATATCAGACTTAAACAGAGGGCGTCCCAGCATGTGATTCTCCCGGAAGACAGGTATTTCCTGACCATGGTTTATCCCAAGAAAAGAAGGACCGGTGTAGAGACTGCCGTGAAGAATCTGGTTAAGGCACATAACGGAGAAGTTATGAAGGACAGCCTGGCTAATACGGAGTGGGCAGAGCGCTTTTACCCAATGCGCTTCAAGAAACTCGGTCCTACATTGGTCGCCACCGAAGTAGTTGTTCCGATGGAGAAAATTGACCAATTTGTAACTGCAGTGGAAAAGAAATACAAGGGTGAATTTGCTCTTGAGGGAACCATGATTCATAATGATAAAATGGCTATCTTGGGCTTTATGTTATCAGATGAGCGTAAAGCAGGATTCCCTATGGCCTATGCCAATTCCCTGACAGTTATTGAAATGGGTGAAAAACTAGGCGGCAGAGTATTTACTCTGGGGCTGTATTTTGCAGACAGGGCCAAAGACGTGTTGGGAAAAGAGCTGTTGGAGCGGGTTTGGAAATACAAGAGGAGCATTGACCCTAACGGGATTATGAATCCCGGAAAAGTTATACCCAGCTCTCTGGATAAGAGTTCGCCCGCCAAACTGTTAAGCACGGCAATGGCCATGGCCAATGCCGGTAAAGGTTTATTCAGCCTGGCAGGGAAACTGATGGATAAGGTTCAGAGTGACAGTTTCAGTTCACCCTTAAGTGAACAAATTACCAAAGATACTTTTGCCTGCGCCTTGTGTGGCTACTGCCGCAATACCTGTACGGTTTTTGACGCTGTTCCCTGGGAAAGCAATTCCCCCAGAGGCAAGTACTTCCTGCTGACCCAGTATATTAAGGGGAACATTCCTATGGATGAGGAAGTTTCCAAGGCGTTGTATTCATGCACCACATGCAAGAAGTGTGATTTGGTCTGTCAGATTCAGGCTCATAATGCCCACAACTGGATGTCACTGCGGCCTTGTTTCCATGCCGGCGGAATTGAAAATACAGGGTTGGCGGCAATCAGGGAAAATGTCCTGAATACCGGCAACTTCTGGGGTGTGCCCAAAGAAGATAAGTTTAAATGGCTGGATGTGCCCACTCTGAAAAAGGGTAAAATTGCCTACTGGGCAGGATGCTGGGCCAATGTTGTCATGAGCAATATGCCTCAAAGTATAACCAAAATTTTAAATAAGACAGGTGTGGATTTTGTCCACTTCGGGGAAGGAGAATCATGCTGTGGCCTGTATCTGGCGCTGGGAGGATACAATGATGATTTTGCCGCTCTGGTGAAAAAGAACCTGGAAATGTTTAAAGAGGCCGGGATTGAGACAATGATTTTTTCCTGTCCCGGATGTTATGCGACTTTTTCGGAAAATTACCCTGTGATAGCGGAACAATTAGGAATGGACTGCAATATTAAATTCCAGCATGTGACCTGTTTTCTCAGTGAGTTGGTTAACCAGGGAAGGCTCAAGTTTACAGATAAGTTGAATGCCAAAGTGACATATCATGATTCCTGCCATGTGGGGCGCTGGTTCGGCCATTATGATGAACCGAGAAATGTCCTTAAGTCAATACCGGGTATTGAACTTTTGGAAATGCCCAGTACCAGGGAAGAAGGCCTGTGCTGCGGACTTGTTTCAGCCTTTGATTCTTTGCCCACTGTCTCCCATGCAGGCATTAAGCGAGTTAATGAAGCTGAGGGGACTGGAGCCGACTATCTGGTAACAAACTGTGCCGGCTGTGGCTCCCAGTTTAATGCAACCAGTTGTGCCATGCAGACAAAGGTGCGTCAGAAGGATTTTACCACCCTGGTGGGCGAAGCCCTGGGGATTGAATTTGAGGATCCCACGGAAAACGCTGGCAGGTTCATGAGGGCTGCGGTAGAGATGCTGCAGACCAGCTACATGAAGAAGGTCAGGTAAAATGTCTGTCAGGCAAAGCCTGTATAAGAACAGAAGCTGCAGTTTTCTACTGCAGCTTCTGTTCGTTAGGGATGAACCCTGAACTTGAGAAATTATTCAAGTAAAAGGGCTGTAACTTACCCGGCAGATTATTTGGTGAAAAGCACAGATATTAAAAAAGGAAATAACGTATAATAGTAGAATAATGTCAAAAAATATTAATTTTGCCGGGGGGCTAAATGGCAGAGCTTTGGAGTGAGTTCTTAATAATTTTCATTTTAATTCTTATAAATGCGTTTTTCGCCGGGTCTGAAATTGCACTGGTGACTTTCAGAAGAAGCCGGGTCAGGCAGCTGGCAAAGCAGGGCAGCAAGTCCGCCATGGCGGTAGAATACCTGCTAAAGGACCCCAGTCGGCTGCTGGCAACGATTCAGGTAGGAGTAACCTTAGCCGGGTTTATGGCGAGCGCCGCTGCTGCTGTGAGTATATCCGGAGTGCTGGCGGATTTTATCAGTAAGATCCCGGCGCTGGAAAAATATGCTCAGCTGACTGCAGTAATTATAGTCACCATTATTATTTCGTATTTTACTTTGGTTCTCGGGGAACTGGTTCCCAAAAGAATGGCCATGCAGAAGGCTGAGCGGATATCCCTGGTAATTGCCCAGCCTATCGTTATTCTGGCGAAAGCTGCCGGGCCCTTCATAGCGTTTCTGACGGCATCAACCAATTTGGTGGTAAGGATGCTGGGCGGTGAGGTTAAGCATAGGGAGCAGAAGCTTAATGAAGAGGAAATCAGGCTGATGGTTTCTGAACAGGGGGCTCTTGATGAAGGTGAAAAAGAGCTGATTGAAGGTATTTTCGAATTTGGGGACACTGTTGCCAAGGAAGTGATGATACCGAGGACTGAGATTGCTTCACTGGAGTGCAGTCTGACAGTAAATACTGCTCTGGAGGAGATAATCAGGCATGGATTTTCCAGATACCCGGTTTTTGAGGATAATATAGATAACATCACAGGAATCACAACCATCAAGGACCTTTTGAAGGCTGTAAAACGAGGCCATGGTGAGATGCAGGTCAGGGAAATTAAACGTGAGACACACTTTATCCCCGAGTCTAAAAATGTAGCTGAATTATTAAAGGAACTCCAGAAAAGAAGAATGAATATGGCTGTTGTTCTGGATGAATACGGGGGGACTGCGGGTATTGTGACCGTAGAGGACCTGCTGGAGGAAATAGTCGGTGATATTGATGACGAGTATAATGAACACAAAGATGAGGTGAAAAGAGTGGAAATAATTTCACCAAATCACGGTATTTTTGATGGCAGAGTCAGGGTCGAAGAAGTCAATGAAAACCTGAGCCTTGACCTGCCTCTTGAGGATACATATGAAACTATAGGTGGACTGGTTTTTCATCAACTGGGAAATAAGCCTCAGGCCGGTGACGGGGTATGTGTGGATTGTGCTTCCATTAAAGTTATGCAAATGCAGGGAAACCGGGTAAAACGGGTAGAAGTGGTCAAAGAAAATAATCCTGGAAATTCTCCGGGGGAAGAAGAAATCACCGAATAAATACCGCGGGTTGCAGCCGGAACAACTGCAGCCCGCTATTTTTTTGCTGAAATCTATTACGAAAAAATATTCACCCCAGCAGTTCCTTGAGCTTCTTCACATCTGTAATGGGTTGCCGGCAGGCATAATTGGTACATACATATGCTGCAGCCCTTCCCTCTAGAGGATTCCTGTCCCTAATGAAGGGAATAATATCTGAAAGCTGTTCTCCTTCCTCGCCGGGTGCCTTAACTATCAGGAGCAGTTCAGGCCGGAAAACGCTGTTGATTGCCCGCAGCATTTCCTTCATTTCACCGGAATTGGGGTTTCCAGCCAAAGTTACTTCGATAGGTGGCACTATATCAAACCAAACGCCCATCAGGAAATGGGAGTGGCCCATTGGGGTCTCATTAATAGAACCCCCAAATGCCTTCAACTGCAGCCGGGACTTTTCCTCCAGGTCACGGTCACCGGTAAGCCGGGCCAATTTAAGCAGATTGAGGACTGCTGCCGAGTTTCCCGAGGGTATAGCGCCATCATAAGTCTCCTTGGGGCGGCTGATGAGGTTTTCTGCATCAGAGCCGTACTGAAAAAGACCGCCATTGGCTTCATCCCAAAAATACTTTAACATATCGCGGTTAAGCTCCAGAGCAAGTGAGAGATAGTCAGGTTTAAAGGTTGCCTGGTATAATTCAATCAAACCCCAAACCAGGAAGGCATAATCGTCAACATAAGCGGGGAATGCGGCCTCACCATCCCTGTACCGGGCCAGCAGACGCCCATCCTCTCTCCTCAGGTTTTGCCTGATAAATTGTACAGCTTTTTCGGCTGCTGCCGCATATTCAGGCGCATCCAGTACACGCGCCCCCAAGGATAAAGCGGCAATCATCAAACCATTCCATGAGGTCAGTATTTTGTCATCCTTAAAGGGGTGCACCCGTCGGTCCCTGTAAAGGAAAAGTTGTTTCAGGAGTTGGGGGTCTCCATTTTGGTAACCCGTCTTGATCAGGTTAGGAATGCTTTTTCCTTCAAAATTACCTTCAGGGGTGATGTCATATTGCCGGCAAAACCTTTCTCCATCTTCCTGCCCAAGAACATCTTTGATTTCATCAGGTGTCCATATGTAGAATTTGCCTTCCTCCCCCTCGGAATCAGCATCTTCCGCAGAATAAAAAGCGCCCTCCGGTGAGGTCATGTCCCTGAGCACATATGTGAATATGTCGCGCGCTATTTTGGCCCATTTTTCTTTTTTTCCGACCTGATAAGTTTCCAGATATGCTATTGCCAGCAGGGCATTGTCATAAAGCATCTTCTCAAAATGCGGGACCAGCCATTGCCTGTCAGTGGCATACCTGGAAAAACCAAAACCGATGTGGTCATACATGCCGCCCAGGTACATGGATTCGAGGGTCTTTTCCACCATTTCCAGAGCCTGTTCCCTGCCTGTCATCTTCCAGCAGCGCAGCAGGAGGGATAGGTTGTGGGGGGTAGGGAACTTGGGCGCCCTGCCAAATCCGCCGAATTCCGGATCAAAGGAGTTCTCATAATAACTGTATGCCCCGGACAGGGTGTCTTCGGTGATTGAGCCCGTGGCGTGGGTGAAAAAGTTTTTTTCGATGGCGTTTGTTATGTCATCAACCGTCTGCAGCAGCTTTTCCCTTTCATTTTGCCATAGCTCAGTAACCCGGGTTAATATGCTTATCAACCCAGGCATCCCTCGTGAATCCTGCTTGGGGAAATATGTCCCGGCAAAAAACGGCTTTTTCCCGGGAGTCAGAATAACTGTCAGCGGCCAGCCGCCGTGCCCTGTTATGGCCTGGCAGACTGCCATGTAGATAGTGTCTATGTCAGGGCGCTCCTCGCGGTCAACTTTAATGGATACAAAGTTTTTATTGAGAATTTCGGCAACCTCGGTATCTTCAAAGGATTCACGTTCCATGACATGACACCAGTGGCAAGTACTATAGCCGATGGAGAGGAAGATGGGTTTATCTTCATTTTTTGCCTTTTCAAAGGCTTCATCGCTCCAAGGGAACCAATCCACGGGGTTGTAGGCGTGTTGCAGGAGATAAGGACTCTTTTCATTTATAAGTCTATTGGGTGTCTTGGTGAGTTTCATGGGCATCACCTCCTTAAGTCTCTATTTGTTGATAGGATGTCCAAGTTTTGAACTTAAATATGTAAAAATTAAATACATACTGAGAGTGATATTTATTTGTGAATTGAATTCTATTTGTAAATCCGGGGAACTTTATTAAAGAATTGGAATGGAGTAAGGATTGGTGGGACAAAACAATAAATAAGGGTGAGTTCATTAATGATGGATAAATTTAGAATAAGTGACCGGGTAATTTTAGTGCTTTTATCGGGAACTGTTTCTGCGGCAGTTGCAAATACATTTGGGTATATTTCCAAGAGCTTTTATCCACTGACAGTAATTATGCCTGAAGCTGCCGCGGAATTATTTGTCCGTCCAAAGCAAATCCATACAATATTAGGCTTTGTATTCGGAAACCTAATGAGTTTCGGAATGGGAGGACTTCACGCTTTAGCATTTGTGGCAATCCTTGATATAACGGGATGGCGATACTTTTGGTTGAAAAGTTTCGCAGTTACCACTCTTGGTTGGCTAGTAGGAGTTGGTATGTTGTTTCGTGCTCTAGGCGTCGCTTCCGGGAATAACCCTGACTTACTGTCATCAGTTTTATTTTATGGTGCTCATCTTGTATATTTGACAGTATCGGCTTTTATTATTGGAAGGTACGGAGTACCTATAAACGAATTAACAGAGAATATCGGTTTTCGGCAATTCACAAGGGATGAGGTTAGTTTACCACCAACATACGGTAACAAAAGAGTATTCACCATAACCCCTAACCCTGCAAAAAAACTGAAAGTGACTTCGTTTAAGAGAACAAGGTAGGTGTGTGATACCACTACTAAAGCAGATTATGCTGTGACGTACTCCCACCACCTACGCTAGCACTAAGAGGTGGGGGCTTCTTGGGACGTACCGACCAACGTCAGTATAATTACCAAGCTATCCCCGTTCGCCCAACGGTTCTTTGATTATTCTCAGGCTATACCAAGTATCCGGCAGCCTTCATTTTTGATATTGATGGCAGCGTTCACGTCCCTATCCAGTTCTGCTCCGCAACGGGGGCATGTCCAGGTTCTGTCTGCCAGTGTCAATTCTTTGTTTTCATGCTTGCATAAATGGCAAAGTTTGCTGGATGGATACCATTTGTCCGATGGCTAAGCGCCACTAAGATTCTCTATTTCATAAGTGGGAGATAAGTGGCGCTAAGCCCCTGGATAAGTCAACTAAACTTCAGATGAAGTATAAAACTCCATCTGAAGTAAGTTTCCTTTATCAATAATGACCAGATATTTGCCTTTTTCCATTATTTTATATGCTAAAAAAGTTTTTAGCATCCCAAACCCATTATCATTGGTTGATTTTGCTAAATTCAAACTTTGGGCCATGCCTCTCATATTTAGGTCCTCAATAGCAACAACATCATAGGCATTGGCTATCTGCCTTGACAATTGATGCAAAAAGTCCTTTCGCTGATTGGCAACCTTCTCATGGAGTTTCGTTACTTTACGGCGTTGTTTCTCCCTATTCTTACCGCCTTTTTCCCTTTTCGATAGTTTTCGCTGTTCTCTTTTTAACTTAGCTTCAGCTTGGCGGTAGAATTTCGGGTAATCCGGACTGTTTGTCTCACTATCGATAAATAGTGCCTTTGAAGAATAGTCAAGCCCGATAGCCTTTTCTGCCGTCGGTTTTATTGGCTTTATCTTGGCTTCATATTCTACCAGAATAGATATGTAATATTTCCTTGTTGGTGTTTGACTTATTGTTGCTGATTTGATTATAACATTTGGTGGCAATTGCCTGTGTATTTTAACCCTCACATCTTTTAATTTGGGTAATCGAATAGTTTTGCTGTCAATAAGCCTTATGGTTCCTTTTTGGTTATTGGTGGTATAGGATTTTCTGTTATGATGTTTGCTTTTGAATTTCGGGAATCCTACCGTCTTGTCTCTAAAAAAGTTATTGTAAGCCTTATTGAGATTTAGTTGGGCATTGGCCAGAGCCAGGCTATCCACTTCTTTGAGCCAGGGGAATTCTTCTTTGTAATCAGCCGGCAATGCATGTTTTTGCTGTTTTAATGCTTCTTTATCGTCTTTATACTGCTCATAGATGGCCTTTCTATTTGCAAGCATTTGATTATATACAAACCGAACACAGCCAAATGTTTTATTTATAAGAAGAGCTTGTTCTTTTTTTGGATAAAGACGATATTTGTATGCTTTAATCACAGCTTTTCACCCTGTCTTCCAATATATAAACCGCGAACCTATGTTCGTATTTTACCATAATTTGAGCAATCTATCAACAAATTCAGGGAGAAAAAGGAGGCAATTCATCACCCGCCTACGCTCTCACTAGCGTGAGCAAGGTAGCTTAGAGGCGGGAGACTTCTTGCCGCCCGAAGTTAAATTTTAATATGTATTAGCAAACAGTAGCATACTAACCTTGAAACAAGGAGAGGAGATCAACACTGCTTGGTCTTCGCAAAAAAACAGGAGGGGGAAGAAACCATGAAAAGATTTTGGCGCTTCATCTTAAGTGCTGGCCTGCTGTTGATGCTTCTATTTAGCGTGGCCGGGTGTAAAACAGATCAAAATGATACCAAGAAAGAGGGTGATGAAAAAGCAGCTCCAAAAACAGAAGCAAAAGCCACCTTTGTCGGAGACGATGCCTGTAAATCCTGCCATGGCAATGTGATCACCGACTTCCAGGCAACGGAACACGCAGAAGCATTGAAGCCCATTTCGGAATATCAGCTGACCGGCGAACTGCCGAACGTCACCTTGTACGATGGAGCAGATCCGGATAACACAAAACCTACCGAATTGGATTTGTCTGAAGCAAAACTTTACGGTGTAATGGTGGATGAGTATCTATTAGCTGAAGTTCCGGACTTTAAAAGTAAGATTTACCGGGTTGCCAAGCTTGTCAAAAACGGCGATAAATATGATGTCCAAGCCGCCAAATCTGTAGATGTGGACAAAGATGGAAAAGAAGATTGGCAGGCTGCAGACGGTACGAGTTGTGCCAAGTGCCATGCACCCGGTATTTTGGCTGAATCACCCGCCAAGGGAGTTTCCTGTGAATCCTGCCATGGGCCCGGCAGTGTCCACGTGGATGCGACGCCAGATAAGAAGAAGGGCTCAATTAAGGCATCAGCGGACAGCGACCTGCCTGATACCCAGATTTGTCTGGGATGTCACAGGTCTGACCCGGATAAAGACGATGATGGAACTCTGATTGCGAATAACCACTATGGCACACGCAACTGGTTTGCCAGCAAACATGCGCAGAGTGAAAAGCTTGCCGGTTGTATGAGTTGCCACACTTCCCATAAAGCAAATGCCAATGGTCAGCTGCTGCAAAAAGACAGCGCTGAGGATGTTTGTGCGACCTGTCATGAAGGGGCAGATTTTGATTTGGATAAGCTGATGTGGAAAAATCCAACAGACCCCCATGACCATATTACTGCTGATCACAGCTTCGGGGCTATGAAGTATGAAGACCTGGGCGACGATCCGGCGACAAAAGAGATTGAAATTACAAACCCGGCATATGTTGATTTAATCGAGAAGGAATTTCCAGACCTGGCAAAGTAAATAAGAGAAAACAGGTACACCGAAAAACAGGCAATCCGAATAATCGGGTTGCCTGTTTTCTTATAAAAATTCGTGACTTATTCGTCAATGGTTGATTATATGCCTTTATAGTTTTATAATTTACTAGGGTTAATAGATAAAAACCAGTACGGTAAATGCACGATAATTGCAGAACGGGAGGATAGAGAAAATGCCTATCACAGAAATTCTGGCGCGGAATGCCGAAATGTATGGACAGGAAATATGCCTGACAGAGATTAATTTGGATCTCCAGGAAAGTCACAATGTCACCTGGCGTGAGTATGAGCTGATTGAAAATAACCCGGCAGGTGAATACCGGCGGGAAATGACCTGGCGTGTTTTTGACGAGAAAGCAAATCGAATGGCCAACCTGCTTCTGAAGAGGGGTATAAAAAAGGGGGATAAGGTAGCTATTCTTTTAATGAATTGCCTGGAGTGGCTGCCGATTTATTTCGGAATATTAAAAACCGGCGCAATTGCAGTGCCGCTAAATTTCCGCTATACGGCTGATGAAATAAAATATTGTTTAGATTTATCTGAAACCATTGTCTTGATTTTCGGGCCGGAATTTATCGGCCGGGTGGAAGCGATTTGTGATCAAATACCTAAAGTGAAAACACTTTTTTTTGCCGGAGAAAACCGCCCGACTTTTGCTGAAAACTATGACCGCTTAACTGCCAATTGTTCCAGTGAAGCTCCACATATTGAGCTTAAAGATGAAGATGATGCGGCAGTATATTTCTCCTCAGGAACCACAGGATTCCCCAAAGCAATTTTACATACACATCTAAGTCTGATGTCAGCATGTTATACGGAAAATAAGCACCATGGTCAAACGCGTGAAGATAATTTTTTATGTATTCCACCCCTTTACCACACCGGCGCCAAGATGCATTGGTTCGGCAGTCTGTTGTCAGGAAGCAAAGCCGTGTTGCTTCGTGGAGTTAAGCCTGAATGGATACTCAAAACGGTCTCTGAAGAAAAAATTACCATTGTCTGGCTTTTGGTTCCCTGGGCACAGGACATTTTGGATGCCATTGAATGTGGAGATTTGAGACTGGAAGATTATCACCTTTCCCAGTGGAGACTCATGCATATCGGCGCCCAGCCGGTTCCGCCCAGCTTAATTCATCGCTGGAAGAAGTATTTTCCGGACCATCTCTATGATACCAACTATGGCCTGAGCGAATCTATCGGTCCCGGATGTGTCCATTTAGGTATCGAGAATATTCATAAAGTCGGCGCTATCGGAATACCGGGCTATAATTGGGAAGTCAAGATTACAGACGAGGATGGATGCTCTTTAACCCCGGGACAGGTTGGAGAATTGGCTGTTAGGGGACCGGGTGTGATGAAATGCTACTACAATGACCCGGAAGAGACTGCAGCCGCAATCAGGGATGGCTGGCTATATACCGGTGATATGGCCCGGATGGATGAAGATGGTTTTATCTATTTGGTTGACCGGAAAAAAGATGTGATTATCAGCGGCGGCGAGAATTTATATCCGGTACAAATCGAAGATTTTCTCCGCGCTCATAATGCAATTAAGGATGTAGCAGTCATTGGGCTGCCTGATAAACGTCTGGGTGAAATAGCGGCTGCGATCATTGAACTAAAACCGGGCTCTAAGTGTACCGAAGAAGAAATACAAACATTCTGCGCTCCAATGCCGCGTTACAAACGTCCGCGGAAAATCATTTTTGATGAAGTCCCGCGTAATCCCACCGGCAAGATTGAAAAACCGCGGTTAAGGGAAAAATACGGGGCCATAAGTTTAGTGGCGGCTCAAACTGAGAGATAATTAAACAAACCACCTGTAGCATAGTGAGATGATATGCTTATGGGTGGTTTTTTAAACCCCAATTCATTTGGATACCAATTATTGGAGGATTTATTAGCATAATTGTCTAAGTATATCTTATTATTTGTATTAGTATAATAAATATGAATTGAATCAGCATCACATCATCATAATCATTAGGGAGGTGAGTTTAAAATGTTGGGTACAGTAAAATGGTTTAATGCTGAAAAAGGTTTCGGGTTTATTGAACAAGAAGGCAGTGGGGAAGACGTATTTGTACACTTTTCTTCTATTAATACAGCAGGATATAAATCCCTTGATGAGGGGCAAAAGGTTGAGTTTGATATAGAAAAAGGTCAGCGTGGCCTACAAGCCGCTAATGTTAATCTTCTATAATTATAATTTTGTAAATTTACAACTATAGAACCAAATTTGTTTTTTAATGCTACTTTTTGTAGCTTATTTTTTTTGCTTTTTCACCGCTGCCGGCAGAAGTGCAAGCAGGCGGTCTGATTGGGTAAAAGCTGAAAGCTGGAGAATAAAGGATAACCTAATAACGTAGAGGACTATTATCATAATAAGTCGAATTTAATACATTATGAATTTAAAATTTGTGAGTACACGCAGAGAAATTAAGCAGTACCTTAACATAACGAGGCTGATTTATCGCGACTGCATCTATTATCGCGATTCCATGACTGACATCCTTAAGATGTTTTTATATAAAAAGACCGCGTTTATTGAACATAGTGAGTTCCTGCCTTTTCTGATTGAAGACCAGGGGAAGCCGGTACTGCGGGCTGCCTTTATCATTGACCGTAACCTGTCAGACTGCCTGATCATTGCTTTCTTTGAGGCTTATGAGCATCAGGGGGCAGCAGTGGAATTGATGCTGCAGAAGGCAAGGGAATTAGCTAAATCCAGGGGCCTGAAAAAAATTATCTGCGGCTTAGCTGCACACTTAAATTACGGGGTAGGCTTTTTGGCCTCACATTTCGATGTGGCACCCTGTTTTGGTCTTGGTTACACGCCCGGTTACTACCTGGACTACTTCCGGGGGATGCGAGAAGTAAACTTTACCTCCATTCAGGTTGCTGTCGATAAATTTGATTTTGCCGGAGAGGAAGGTTTGCTAAAACGCATTCAGCAGAGGGGCTATACCTTTCGCACAGCAGATTTCTCCCAGTTGGACCGGGAGATTGCCATTTTCACCAGATTAAATAATCTCAGCTACCAGGGTCAGCAGTGGTGGACTGAGCGCACCTTTTCGGAAGATAAGGAACTTTTGTATCCCTTTAGGTGGTTCCTCAGTGGAGAGAATCTGATTATTGCCGAAAAAGACGGAGAACCTGTCGGGCTGCTCCTGTGGTATCCGGATTTTAATCAACTGGTTGCTCCCGGTCAGTGTTTAGGTATTTCCACCCTAATTAAACTAAAATTGGGCGGTAGGCGCCGGATTGACCGCTTTAAAATTGCCGATATTGCCGTTCATCCGAAGTTTCAGGGGACGGGGATAATATTAGGCCTGTTTGAGAGGCTGCAGACCCTGGTTAAAGGCCGCTTCAAATATGGCGAGGGCGGCTGGATTGCAGCAGATAACCTGCTGTCCCGGGGCTTTGCCGGTCGCTGGCGGGATCTGGGCTGTCAGGAATACAAGCAGTATAAAGCCTTTGAAACGGAGCTTTAGGATGAAGTGGATTACTTACGACAAAATTGACCAGGTCCCTACAGACTGGGATGAACTGGCTGGCAGCAACATCTTTTTAACCAGGGATTTTCTCCGCCACCTGGAAAAGGTTAATCCCTGCAGCCAGGCGTATCACCGGCTGGAAGATCACGTGTGCCGGCCAAAGGCTATCTATGTTGACTATACATTGAAGCTGGACATATTTACCTATAGACTGTTGAGTTTTAAGATTCCCCTAAGAATTATGGGGATTCCCTGTTCGGTGGCTAAACCGGGCTTTAGCGCTGCCGCAGGTTATGAAAATGAATTATGGCAGCACTTTCAAAGCCGGAAGGGAGCAAAACTGATTCTGAATTGTTCTCAGAAACTACCGGGCAAAGCGGGTAATACCTTGCCGGCCTGTCGTTTGCAGATTAATTGGAGCAGTTTTGAGGAATATCTTATGGCCATGCGCAGCAGCTATCGCTGCCGGACTAACAAAGCTGTCAGGAAGTGGCATGAGGTTCAGGTTGACATACTGCCGCCATCGCGTTTTGATCAAAACATGTACCTGCTATATGAAGCGGTTTATGCCAGATCCGCCGCCAAATTGGAGAAGCTGTCTATTGGCTTTTTCAGAAGCTTAACCCCTAAAGCCAGGTTGATTAGAGCCACATATAAGGAACAATTGCTTGGCTTTAGCGTCATAGTAGAAAATGATGATGAATTGGTGTTTTTATTTACCGGCTTTGATTATCAGTTAAACCACCAATTTGATATCTATTATAATCTTTTACTGGAAATACTGCGTTTCGGAATTGCCAACAACTATGCCGTTATTGATTTCGGGCAGACGGCAGAGGAGACTAAACTGAAATTGGGAGCCCAGCTGTTTGATTTTGCAATGTACATCGGCCATTCCAATCCCATCATCAATTGGGCTGCCAATCGTGTCCTGGGGGCACTTAGTTACCGGGCGTCGACAGTGCCGTACCGGGTGTTCAAAAACAGGGGGCAGCATACAGAAAACTAAAAAAATATGAGGTATATGATGAGCAGGATATGGGATTTTTGGGCCAAATACTATGACCGCCTCTGGGTGCAGACCTATTCTCTTGGACCGACCAGGAAGCTGGTTATCAAGGAGTTGGAGGGTTTGCTGGGGATTCACAAAGCCCCGGTGGGGAGGCCGGTGCGGCACCTGGATGTTGGGTGCGGCAGTGGTCAGTTAATTGCCGAGCTTATTGAAGTATTTACTCCTGAAGCTATTATCTGCAGCGGAATTGATGCCTCTGTGAAGATGATTGAGCAAGCCAGGGATAAAGGTCTGGCTGCCAAATTCTATCCGGGTGATGCTCATCAACTGCCTTTTGACGAGGCTTCTTTTGACCTGGTCACCTGCTGCCATTCTTTACCTTATTACCATAACCAGCCACTGGCAGTTCAGGAATTTTACCGTGTCCTCAGACCGGGCGGGTTATTGTTTTTGGTTAATGCTTCAGTGAACAGTTTCTATGACCGGGTGATGATGAGTTTAGTGAAGGTAACTACTGGGCCTGGGAATTATCCATCAAAGGCCGGGATGAGGGAGTTAGCAGCTGTCTCCGGAGCGGAATTAATCACCCAGGTCAGGGTGCCGGTCTACAGCCTCATCCCCAGTCTGATATTGACTATTTCCAGAAAGCGGGTGCCTCATGAAGGTATTACTGGTTAGACCCAAACCTCACCCGGATACCATTGGTCTCCAGAGTATCATGGTCTGTGAGCCTTTGGAACTGGAATATCTGGCCGCAGCTATTAAAGAGCGCCATCAGGTTGAATTAGTGGATATGATTCTGGAAAAGGATTCCCTGGAGCATTTCCTGGTCAGATACCGGCCTGATGTGGTTGCTGTAACAGCATATATATCACACATACCGGTTGTCAAAGAATATGCCAAAGCAGTCAAACAGTTTGATACCGCCATTACTGTAGTGGCGGGAGGGGTTCATGCCGAGGTAGTGCCGGAGGATTTTTTTGATGAAAACATCGATTATGTGGTCTATGCTAAAGGCTTAGCAAATTTCAGTCTGCTAATTGGAGAATTGGAAGCAGGCTCCCGGGTAAGTCTGCCGGGCGTTCTAAGCAAAGGTCAGACTAAGGTTCCGGTTGATAATAGGGACCTTCCAACGGTATTTCCTGACCGGACCATCACTGCCAAGTACCGTGATCAATATTACTACATGTATCACCAGCCCTGTGCTCTGCTGAAGACTTCCTATGGGTGTCCCTTTAGCTGTAATTTTTGTTATTGCAGGGAAATCACTGGGGGGAGCTATTATGTGCGGGACCTGGAGGAGGTTATTGCAGAGCTTCTCCTGATTAAAGAGCGGGAGATCTATATTGTTGATGATAATTTCCTGGTTGATCCCATCAGGGTAGAAAGATTTTGCGAATTACTGCAAAAACACCGTTTGGATAAAAGGTTTCTCATCTATGGACGGGCTGATTTTATTGCTGAACATGAGGAAACTATTGCTAAATTTGCTCAAGTTGGGCTGCGGGCTGTTATCGTGGGTATCGAGTCACCTGACAGCACCGAATTGGCACAGTACAACAAGCAGAGCAGTGTCGAAAGCAATGAACGGGCGATAAACATTTTGCAGAAATATCAAGTAGACTGCTATGCTACCATGATTATGGGTCTGGACTGGGATAAGCGGGATTTTGACCGTCTCTTTCGGTGGCTGTCCAAAAACAAACTGCAGTTTGTGAACCTGCAGCCCCTAACCCCCATGCCGGGAACAATTTTACAGGGGCAGTACACCGACCTGCTTATTGCGCCAACTGATTATGCCAAGTGGGATCTGGCCAATCTGGTAGTGAAACCGACCGGGCTTTCTGTACGCAGTTATTACCTGCAGATGTTATGGGTTTACTTTAAAATAACCCTCAGTCCCGGGAGTCTCTTTAAAAACTTACGCTATGGCTTGCTGCCAAACCTGAAACTGTCTCTTGGAGTAACCAAAATAATCTGGCAGTATCTGCAGAAAATCATCAAAGGGTAGTAAGCAAAGTGAAGCAGGCAAAGTGAAGCAGGCAAAGTGAAGCAGGCAAAGTGAAGCCAGAAAGGGGTAACAAACAAGGGGTAGTAAGAGATGCCAGCCAAGAAAGGGGTGTTTTGATGCGAGTTTTACTGGTCCGGCCAGGGCGGAGAAAACAGGCTATTACTCTGGGAGAATTCATGTTTGCGGAACCCATCGGTCTGGAGTGTGTCTATAGTGTCCTGAAGGATACCTGTCAGGTTAAGATTCTGGACCTGATGATAGAGGGGCAGGACTTCACCAAAGAGCTGCAGGATTTTCGCCCCGATGTTGTCGGATTTACTTCCTATTGTATTGATGTATTGGCTGTATTGGAATTGGCAGAAGCAGCAAAGAAAATTAATCCCGGATTTATCACCCTGGCAGGCGGCACACAGGCCTTGTTGGCCCCAGAAAGTTTTTATAACGAATATATTGATCACATTTTTGAATATACCACAAAAGAAAATCTGCTTGAATTCTTTGACTCCTTAAATCGGGGAGAGGAAATCCCGCCAATTGCGGGGGTGCGCAGCCGCAGGGACAATTATCTGGGCACAGGAGCAAAGGGCCTAAATGAGTACATCATTCCCGAGCGCAGCTCCACGGCTGGATATCGCCGGCATTACAGTTATTTCGGGTACAAGCCCTGTGCCATCATGCAGACATCTATGGGCTGCAGCACTCACTGTAAGTTCTGCCTGCGCTGGAAGATCGAAGGACCGGTGGAACAGGATCGGCCCATGACAGAGGTTATTGACCAGATTGCCGGGATCGCGGAACCTAGCATCATGTTTTATGATAATAATTTTCTATATAACCCCAGGCGGTTGGAATATTTTTGCGATGCCATTGAAACCAGGGGCATCAGGAAGAATTTCATCTGCTATGGCAGCGCCCGGAGTATTGCCGCTCAGCCTGAGCTGATGCAGCGCCTGGGTAAGATTGGCCTAAGGGCAGTGCTGGTTGGCTATGAGTCTTTTCGCGATGAGGATCTGGCCAGTTATCAAAAGCAGTCAACTGTCGCGGTGAATTTAGAGGCAGCCCGCATTTTAAAGGAGGCCGGGATTGATTGCTGGGCATCATTTATTCTGCACCCTGACTGGAGCGCAAAGGATTTCGGGGAATTTCGCCGCTGCCTAAAACAGCTTAAGCCGGAGATTTCCTCCTTATCTCCGATGACACCGTTTCCCGCCGGGCTGCTTTACCGGCAGTATCAGGACAGGCTGCTGTTTCCCAAAGAGGCCTATGACCAGTGGAGTTTTTCGGTTGTATCCATCAGACCAAGCCAGATGAGTTTAAGACGTTATTACCTGGAGGTGATGCGGACAAACCTGTATGTAAACCTCTGTCTGAACAATTCCACCTATTTAGTAAGAAAATTCGGGTGGAGGACTATGGTGCGTTTGCTCAAAGGGTCATTAAAATTTGGTTGGACCTATACTAAACTAATGTTAAAGGGCTAATGAGATGAAAAAAAAATTACTCTTAATTCAACCCACTCCCTATGACAGCAGCGGCAGTTTAATTAAAAGACGCAAACTGTATTTTGTGGGTTTGGCCTTACCACTGCTGGCTGCCTTGACACCTGAGGCTTGGGAAATAGAATTGGCTTTGGAAACCATTGAGGAAGTCGACCTGGAAACAGATGCCCAGGTAATCGGCATCAGCAGCATGGGACACAGTGTGATCAGAGCCATTGAATTGGCTAAGGAGTACCGGAACAGAGGCAAAACCGTCATTATGGGCGGGTACATGGTGAGTTTGATGGCAGAGGAAGCCGGTCAGTATTGTGATGCTGTGGTCATCGGTGATGCCGAGGGAGTTTGGCGGGAACTGCTCCTGGATTGGGAAGCGGGGCAGCTTAAAAAAATTTACCGGGCTGAGCTGGATTCCTTAGAAAATTTACCTCTGCCGCGCTATGATTTGCTGACAGATAAAGCCATCGGCGATTTTCTTCCTGTTCAGGCCGGGAGGGGGTGTCCTCACAGCTGCAGCTTTTGTTCAGTTCACTGCCTGTACCGGGGGAAATACCTGAAACGCAGTATCCCGGAGGTGATTCGGGATATTAAATATGTTAAGTCCTTAGGGTATAACAGGTTTTTACTTCTGGATGACAACATTGTCTCAGATGAAGGGTATATGCTGGAGCTGGTGCGCGAAATCGCCAAACTGAAGATGCAGTGGTTTAGTCAGTGTGATATTACGGCAGCCAATAATCCCGTTCTGTTAAAGGCTCTTAAGGACAGCGGCTGTTTGGTCTTAAGCTTTGGTTTGGAAAGCATCAGCCAGGAAAGCCTGGACAGCCTGAATAAAGCCTGGGCCAAAGTGCAGCATTATCCTGACCAGATTCAAAGGATTCGCCAGGCCGGTATTGAAGTCAGTACTGAGATGGTGGTGGGCACAGATGCCGATACGGAGGAAAGCATTTTAGCCACTGCCAATTTCATCGCAGCCAATAAGATTTCTGTCCCGCGATTTTATATTTTAACACCTATTCCAGGTACAGATTTGTTTAATCAGCTGCGCAGTGAGGGCCGGATTTGCAATGAAAATATCTACTCTTATAACGGTACGGAAGCTGTCCATGTTCCGGCCCGGATGAGTCCACAGCAGTTAACCAAAGCCTACTGGGAACTTTATAACCGGGTCTACAGCTGGACCTCCATTATCAAGAGAACGCTGTTAACCCGAAATTTCCTGGCTAACCCAATACAGCAGTTGTTTTATTTTTTAGTTAATCTGAAATACCGGCAGGACATCAGGAAGGGCATACCGCCCAACATAATCTAAAGGATGAACCTGCTAACATAATCTAAGGGGTGAACCAAAAGTGACCCTGCAATTGACCTTTAAGACAGCAGAAACAATTGCGGAACAACGCCAAGCCAGACAAGTCATTCAGCGGGTGTTTGTGGATGAACTGAATTATCGGCAGATGACCATAGATCAGTTTGACCAGATAGCCCATTATCTCATTGCTGTTCAGGACTCCGAGGTAATCGCGGCACTAAGGGTCATTCCTGATGCAGAACTGGGGCTGCCCATCGAAGAGTTTATTGACCTGTCACCTTTAAGAAGTAATGAGGTCAAACTGGCAGAGGTGTCCCGGCTGGCCTGCTTAACCGGCTTTCGCAATTTCAATATCACCTGTAAAGGATTGTCCTTCTTCGAGGAGACTATCCGTTCTTTAGGTTTTACTCATCTTGTGATTGAATCACTATTGGAAACCGTTCGCTTATACCGGTTCCTGGGGTTTACCACTTTCGATGAACCCTTCTATGATTATTCGGTAGACTTATACAATCAGAAGAGTCCTAACTCAATAGGTTTAATGAAAAGCATGAAAGGTTAAAGCAGAGGTAATTTTTGATGGAATTATTCATGGGATTATTGGCGGGACTGCTGGCTGTGTTCGGGGTAACTTATGTTTACTGGCGATATTTTTACTTTTTTCGGGACCCTCACCGGGTAATTACTCAGGATGAGTCAGCCCTGGTTTCTCCGGCAGACGGTACAGTCATATATATTAAAGAAGTTCTCACTGATGAAGTGTTGTTTTGTACTAAACTGGGCAGAAAGATTAGTTTGCAGGAATATTGTGCAGCCCAGGAGTTCCAGGCTCCCTGTTATTTAGTGGGCATTTTCATGCACCCCACCGGTGTTCATGTAAACCGGGCCCCCATTTCCGGGGAAATTGAAAAAATTGATTATCTGCAGGGTAAAAACCTACCCATGACCCTGACCTGGTGGCGAGCCATTTTAGGCCTGAAGCCCTATGAAAAATACGCCGGACACCTGTTTTCCAATGAGAGGAACATTATTGGCATTAGGGGCAGGTTAAGGGTGCTGGTCATTCAAATTGCTGATATATATGTGAATAAGATTGAGTGCTGGGTAAAAGAACAAGACCGGGTAAGCAAGGGGCAGCGCTTAGGGATGATTAAAATGGGTTCCCAGGTTGATGTGCTGCTCCCCATGGCTGCGGGCTTAACTCTTAACATTGAGGTTGGTCGGAAGGTTAAGGCAGGGGAAAGCATAATTGCCTACTACCGGGAGGAAGGATAGTCAATGAGGGTATTATTGGTCAGACCAGGGTATGAAAATCTCTTTGCCAATATTAATATAGTCAATGTGGAGCCCCTTGAGCTGGAGTACCTGTATACGGCAGCTAAAGAAGCAGGACATGACTGCCTGATTTATGATGCCGTAATCCAACGCACCGGTATTCATAAGGTATTAAAGGAATATAATCCGGATATTGTGGCTGTCACAGGTTATATTACTCACAGAGATGTAATGATTGGATATGCTAAACAGGCTAAAGAACACAACCCCGCAGTTCAGGTGATTATGGGCGGAGTGCATGCTGAGCTGAATTATCATGATTTCTATGTGCCGGCAGTGGATTTTATCGTACACTCCGGCGGCATTGTCCCTTTTCGGGAAATAATAACCCTTCCTGTCTCGGGAAAAAAACTGGGAGATATCAAAGGAATCTGTTACCGGTCCGGAGATTCATCCTGGATAGTCAATGAACGCAGTTATATTAATCCGGATGACCTGCCGATACCGGACCGCTCTTTCTTTTATGCCAACCGGCAACACTTCAGATACATAAATTTAAGTCCCTGTGCAGTGGTCAAGGCAGCATACAGCTGTCCACACAGGTGTAATTTCTGCTATTGCTGCCTGTTAAATAACGGTGAGTATGTCTGCCGTAATGTGGCCAGGGTGGTTGAGGAAATTGCCGGCATCAATTGTGAGAATATCTGGATCGTAGATGATACCTTTTACACAGACCGGCAAAAGGTGCAGGAGTTTGCCCGGCTGCTTCTGCAGCAGGGTATTAAGAAGAACTTTATCTTGTATTACCGCGCCGATTTTATTGCCGATAACGAAGAAGTTATTATTACCTTGAAAGAGGCAGGTTTAAAGGTAGTACTGGTGGGGTTGGAGTCCTTTGATGACGATATTTTATCTGATTACAATAAATTGACCTCTAAGGCAATTAATGAGCGCTGCCTGGAAATCTTACGAAAGCATGAAATTGAATGTACCGGGCTGTTCATCGTAGACATTGATGCCACAAAAAAGGATTTTAAAAAATTAAGGGATTATGTAAAAAAGCATCAATTAATGGTCGCGACGGCAGCTATTCTAACTCCATTACCTGGCACCTCCCAGTATGAAAAATATCAGCAGCGGATTAATACGAAAAATCCGCAGCACTGGGATTTCCTGCATTTGGTGGCAGAACCGGGCAGTATGGGAAAACTTCAGTTTTATTATGAGTTTTACAAGTTCTATATTATACTGTTATTAAGCAACAAAAAATCAAAGTATTTAGATATAAATTACCTGCAGCACATTAAGGATTTAGCCAAGGCATATATGAGAGAGCTTACCAAAAGGTTAAAGCAGCAACAAAATAAATGAACTCGGAGGGATGAGTGAACGTGAACAGGCAAATTTTCATTACTGAGGTGGACAAAAATAGACTGCAGAAGCTTATTGATGAAGTTAAAGAGTTTACTCCGGGCAATAAGGGATACCTGGAGAATCTTGAGAGAGAATTGAGCCGGGCATTAGTGGTGGATTCAAAAATGGTTCCGCCTGATGTAATTACCATGAATTCCAAGGTGGTGTTAAAGGATTTGGAATCTGGGGAGGAAATGACTTATACACTGGTTTATCCTGCTGATGCTGAGCTTCTGGAAAATAAAGTCTCTGTAATGGCACCTATCGGGACGGCTATCTTGGGTTACAGTGTGGGGAATGTTATAGAGTGGGAAGTTCCGGGCGGCATGGTTCAGCTGCGAGTGGAAAGAATTCTTTATCAGCCGGAGGCAGCCGGCGATTTAGAATTGTAAGATTGGGTTGAGCAGGGTAAATTCTCCCTGCTTTTTTTATTTATCTGATGGTTTTGGCAACAAAACTCATATAAAACGCTAAATGTGGAAAAAATAGAATGCTGTATAATTTAAAACTCAGGGGAGCAGATATGGGAATAGAGATTCAGGGATTACATAAGAGCTACCAAAATGGTGACCAGATAACTGAAGTCCTTCATAATGTCAACCTGCGAGTCAGAGATGGTGAGCTTATCGCCATAATTGGTCCTTCCGGTTCAGGGAAGTCCACCCTGATGAATATAATCGGTTGTCTGGACCGGCCAACCCGGGGTATCTATTACCTCGAGGGCCAGGACACAGGCAAATTGGGAGACCGAAGACTGGCTGCCATCAGAAACAGGCATATCGGGTTTGTTTTCCAGTCTTTTAATCTCCTGCCACAGTATACTGCACTGGAAAATGTTGAATTGGCCGGACTTTATGGTAATCAACAGCCCAAAACAGTCCGGGAAGGCGCCAAGAAGGCGCTCGTGTCACTGGGCCTTGAAGACCGCATGAAATACCGGCCAAACCAACTGTCAGGAGGACAGAAGCAGCGGGTGGCCATCGCCCGGGCGATTGTCAATTCTCCTTCAATAATACTGGCAGATGAACCGACAGGCAGCCTGGACTCCAGGACCGGAAGGGAAGTGCTGGATATCTTTAAGAGCCTAAACAAAGAGGGCAGAACTGTTATTGTGGTCACCCATGACCCGGGTATTGCCAGGGAAGCAAACAGGATTGTAGATATTAAAGACGGTGTTGTCAGGGAGGTCCCCCATGAGGTTTCGTGAAAGCTTTCGCAGCAGCTTCAAGTCCCTTTTCCATAACAAGCTGCGCAGTTTTTTAACAATGCTGGGAATTATCATCGGGATTTTTTCTGTAATCATGCTCACTTCAATAGGAGAGGGCATAAAAAACCAGGTAACCTCTCAGGTGGAATCCCTGGGGGCCAACCTGTTGTATGTGTTTTCCGGCAAAATCCAGATGGGCCCCCAGACAGGCGAAAGTAAATTGGGGGTACAGCAGGCAGGGTTTGGTCAGACCAATAATACCCTGACCTATGAGGATGTGTTAAATCTGAAGGGACAGAAGGGGATTTCTGCCGCTTCCTGCACATACAATGGTGTTGACCGGCTTGATGACCTTAACATATCTGCTTCAACTACAGGTGCTGATGAGGACTTAATTAAAGTTTCCGGACTGGACTTAAGATATGGCCGGTTTATCACCAAGGATGAGCGGGTAAATAAGGAACGGGTTGCAGTTATTGGCGATCAGGCCAACAAAGAATTGTTTAATGCCGGTAACCCCGTTGGCAAGACCTTTAAGGTCAATGGAAAAGACTATAAGGTTGTCGGTGTTCTGGAATATAAAGAGAACCAAAATATGGGACCCCAGAGTGAGGATATGAATGTTAAGATTTATTTTCCCGTGACTGAGATGATTGACCGCAAAGATCAAAAAAACATCAGCCAGATATTGGTTAAGGCCGTGTCTGCAGAGGCTGTGGAGGGTGTCGAAAAAACTGTCAATGATATAATGAAGAAGAATCATACTGATGACGAATTCACAGTCATGAAGCAGCAGGATATGCTGAATGCCATTAACAATATCCTGGGGATTCTCACTGCAGGACTTGGCGGCATTGCCGCAATCTCCCTGCTGGTGGGCGGCATAGGCATAATGAACATCATGCTGGTTTCGGTCACCGAACGTACGCGGGAAATCGGGGTCCGCAAGGCAATTGGGGCCAGCAGGCGTGATATCCTAATCCAGTTTCTCATTGAAGCAGTGTTTATGAGTATTATCGGAGGCCTGCTGGGTTTGGCAGCAGGGATTGGCGGCGCCCAGCTGCTGCCGTCTGTTCTCCCCAGTATTCAAACAGCAGTATCGCTGACTGCTGTAATCATTGCAATGGTTTTTGCCCTCCTGGTTGGTGTATTCTTTGGTGTCTACCCGGCATCAAAGGCTGCCAAGCTTGACCCTATCGAGGCGCTGCGCAGTGAGTAATCTGACTCCGGGGAAGAGCTGGCTCCTGATCCTTCATCTTCTAATGTACCAAATAGGAAGTAATACTATTGTCCCTGTCGTAATAGAAACTCACTTTGTCTCCTTTGGTGAAAAGGTCCAGTTCTTCTTCATAAACGTAGACATGAACTGTTTTTGCCTTTTTGATACCAACCTGCTGCCCATCATAATCTAATGATTTATGTTGAACAAGAAAATGGGGGTCATTGTATACACTGGCAGTTACAGTACCATAAAATGTTTGAATTTTATTATATCCGGGATATTTTTCAACCATCTCGTAATCAGGCCTTTTAAAATCAGTGAACTCAATTGTCCATGGCTGATGCCTCTGTATAATGTCCGTATTGCCTTTATTCTGGTCTGCCGGCGTTTCCTTAGCCTGTATTATTCTCTTCAGTATTATTGAAATTTCGGCTCTGGTCAGCCCGTCCTTACTGCGGAAATTGTTATTGGAATCCCCTGATAAGATACCATAATAAGCAGTCTGGGCGGCGCTTTCACTAAATTGGGGGGAAATATTCTGATAATCCCTGAATTTTTCAGCCAGATAGCTGCTAGCAGGCTTTGGCGATTTATCCAGTCCTAAAGCAAGCGCTATAGCATGTGTAGCCTCTTCACGGGTAATCACGTGGCTACCGTAAAAATTAAAGTGACCGGCCTGTTGGGACGTTATGGGTATATAAGATTTTGCGGCATCAACATATTGAAAAGACCAATGCCCTGGTTTAACATCAGAAAAGATTTGCGGGGCATTTTCATTTAGAGGTATGTCCAGTGTAATCACCAACGCCTTGGCAAATTGTTCCCTTGTTATCTTCAGCCCGGGTTTAAAGGTTCCGTCCGGGAAACCTGCAATTATTCCTGCCTCTGTCAGAGCCCCCACCGATTCATAAGCCCAATGGTTTACAGGCACATCCTTAAAGGTTCCGCCACCTGCTGCACTAGAACTCAGCAGGATTAACAATGTCAAACTGACGACCACAACGCCAATCCTGAAAAAATTCATATTCAGACACCTGGTTTCTAAAACTACCAAAAACTATAACCAGGCTTTTCACCTTCCTTTTTGTTAGTTTTTCTATCTTAACCAATACAGCCTTGTTAACTAATGTATAAATCCTGGTATTTAAGTTGCCAGCTTTTTTGCGACTCTGTTTTCAAGTTTCATTACCTACCGATATTATAACATATTATGGTAGGTATTGTAATGTTTGTTTTGGTATTAATTGTCATTTTGCTTGGGAAAAGCCAATCAGGCAATGTTAATTTAAAAGGCCCCCTTTTTATGGGGGGCCTTTTAAATTAACAAAGTAGCTTCAGCATAAGTCATCCAATCTCTACATTTGCAGTAGATATTATAGTAATGGCTGGCAGAAGACCTGGCGGTTTACCCTGGCAATTCCGGTGAAGGTTCCATAAATGAAAAGCTGCAGCCCACTGGGACAGCAGATTACCAGAGAACCTATCCAGCTATTGGAGGTAAGCCGGGTGGCATTCAGAAAAGCTGTACAGTCCGTCATTGGGGTGAATTCGTTTTCCTGAACTGATACATTAAAGAAGGTTGCTCCGACACTGTTCAGGCTGGCGTTAAGGGTGGCCACTATGGCAGGGTTGTCTCCGATAAATCTTATATTCCTGGGGTTTGGTCCCCCGCCAAAAAAGCTTATATTTCCGGAAATGCTGCCTGTAGGCACTGAGTTAACACAGGATACCATGGCTTCAACATTTGCTGTTGTACCCCCGCCGCTGATGCTTCCCTGAACCAGGCCGTCGTGCAGTATTGCTGACATATACATTCCTCCCTTCAGTTACATAATATGGAGAGAGGAACATTAAAGTTACAAAGAAATAGCTGAAGTATAAAATTTTTATGTAGCATTCGCGCAGGACCTGGTGAGGGGATTTATGGCCAAAATAGAATGGGGCCGGAAAACTGCTCCGGCCCCGCTCGTATTTCAGATATCCTTTGCTTACCGTCAGAAATGATTCTTTACTTGTTAAGGTCATTGTTGGTATTGAAAGCAGCTTTTCCAGTAGCTTCTTTTTTACCAAGGTTCTTTTGCGATGCATCAATTTCTGATGCAAACTCGGCATCATTATTGGTGTTAAAAGCATCTTTACCGGTAGCTTCCTGCTTTTGTTTCTTTGGCAATTAATTCACCTCCAATTTAGATTTCAGTTGTATTTTGCTTTTAATGAACAGAGATTATTCCGGAATAATTATGCTAAAAAAGCAAAATGTTTATGAACTGCAACTATGCAGTTGACACGCGAGTAACCTTTAATTTTGTGTATTCATATATTAGTCTAGGGAAAAAAACTTTCCCTGGACTTAATTATTTGATTGACTTAGGGAGGTAATGATGAAGAAAGAGCTGATTCCGTTAAATATGCTGCCCTTAGGCAGCGCCGCCAAGGTCCGGAGCCTTACCAACGACGACAGCAGTACCCGGAGAAGGATGCTTGACTTAGGTTTGATTAAAAACACCCATATTGAGGCCATTCAGAAAAGTCCCTCCGGTGACCCTACCGCATACTGGATAAGGGGGGCAGTCATAGCCCTGCGCTCAAATGAAGCCTCAAAAATACTGGTTGAAGCAGTAACAGGAGAATGATGGCAGACCATTTTGTAGTCGCCCTGGCCGGGAACCCTAATGTCGGTAAAAGCACAATTTTTAACAGTCTTACGGGACTAAATCAGCATACTGGAAACTGGCCCGGCAAAACCGTGGCCAATGCCAGGGGAAAATACAGGCACAAAGACAAATCCTTTATTCTTGTTGACATTCCGGGGACATATTCCCTTATGGCCAGTTCAGTTGAAGAAACAGTAGCCAGAGACTTTATCTGTTTTGGCGAGCCTGATGTTACCGTTGTGGTTGCAGATGCAACCTGTCTGGAACGAAACCTCAATCTGGTACTTCAGACCCTTGAGATTACAGGCAATGTGGTTGTATGTGTAAACCTCCTTGATGAGGCTGAACGTAAGGAAATAAAAATTGACCTTAAGGTACTCCAGGCAAGGCTGGGCGTTCCGGTTGTGGGCGTAAGTGCGCGCAGCGGCAGAGGGCTTAATCAACTAATGGAGACGGTGTACCGGGCAGCGCTGCCAGGTAACGTGAGCAGACCTTTGGCAGTAGACTATGAGGGCGTCATTGAAGAGGCTGTCCGGATGGTGGAACCAGAAGTCAGACGGACCGTTCAGAATAAAATAAACAGCCGTTGGGCAGCCCTGAAGTTGGTTGAAGGCGATCACTCGATCATCAAGTCTCTTCGGGATATTATGGGCTTTGACCTCATAAATGATGCTATTTTGGCCAACCGGCTTGCAACAGCGCGGAAATTTCTGCAGGAAAATAACTGTGATAGTGATGTCATGCGTGACAGTATTGTTTCCACAATTGTATCCCTGGCAGAGGAAATCGCCCGGGAAGCGGTTATTTCGGAAAATCAAAAATTCAACAGCAGGGACAGGAAAATTGATAGTATACTGACATCCAGGAGGTATGGTCTTCCGGCCATGATTACCCTCCTGGGATTGGTTTTCTGGCTCACTGTAACCGGCGCTAATTATCCCTCGGAAGTAATAGCAGGATTTTTATTCTGGATTGAGGAGCGGTTGACTGAATTCTTTCAATGGGCGGGTTCGCCGCCGTGGCTTCACGGCCTGCTGGTCGAAGGCATGTACAGGACCCTGGCCTGGGTAGTTTCGGTTATGCTGCCACCGATGGCCATATTCTTCCCCCTGTTTACTATTTTGGAAGACCTGGGTTACCTTCCGAGAGTTGCCTTTAATATGGACAATTTTTTTAAAAAAGCACATGCTCACGGAAAGCAGGCTTTGACTATGTGCATGGGTTTTGGGTGCAATGCGGCAGGGATAATTGGATGCCGGATTATTGATTCCCCCAGGGAGCGGTTGATTGCTACAATTACCAACAATTTTGTTCCCTGTAACGGAAGGTTTCCGGCACTGATAGCAATATCGACAATATTTGTTGGCGGAACTGTTCCCGGGATACCAAATTCTGTTGTTTCAACATGTGTCCTGATGAGTGTAATAATTCTGGGAGTATTCATGACTCTGTTGATTTCAAGGATTCTCTCAGCAACTATCCTCAAGGGGCTGCCTTCTTCCTTTATTCTGGAACTGCCGCCATACCGCAAACCCCAAATAGGCCGGATACTTGTCCGTTCAGTGTTTGACCGGACACTGTTCGTCCTTGGACGCGCGGCTTGTATCGCCGCACCTGCCGGTATGGCAATCTGGGTCATGGCTAATATTACCATAGGCGGCGTCAGTTTGCTGGGCCACGGGGCCGGCTTTCTGCAGCCTTTTGCCTTACTGTTAGGCCTTGACGGGTACATTTTAATGGCCTTTATCCTTGGCTTCCCGGCAAATGAGATTGTGATTCCAATAATCATTATGAGTTATGTGTCCACCGGATCCCTGGTGGAATTGGACAGCCTGGAGGCTTTAAGGCAGCTGCTGATTTCCCACGGTTGGACCTGGCTGACAGCGGTATGTGTGATGCTGTTTTCCCTAATGCATTTCCCCTGTGGTACTACCCTGTGGACTATTAAGAAGGAAACTCAAAGCTGGAAATGGACACTGATTTCATTTCTGGTGCCCACTTTGACAGGGATTACGGTCTGTTTTATAGTGGCCCAGACAGTTAGGATGTTGGGTTTGGGATAAAGGACTGTCCTCTAATTAAATTGGCACCCTTTCTTTTTAGCCTGCAGAAGTAAGGGAGGGACAGATATATTCCTCCACGACGGCAACAATTCAGCTTGGTCCCCAATTCGTTACCGTCGTCTCACACTAAAAACCAGCGTGAGACTCCGACGAATCGGGGAGACCCCTGACCGGCTCCCGCATAGCGGGTTGAGCGGTCGCCGACAAGCGGATATCAGACTCGTCGTTCCGGAAACATATCTGCCCCTCCCTAACCTATAGGCAGAAATTTAGAGCGGGAGTCCCATTTACTTATAGACATAACCCCAGAAAAAATAAAGCATCAATATTTTTGTAAAGACTATTGTCACAGATGATAAACAATGGTAATATGTAAGTAAGTGATAACTAACATAGGGTACGTGAGGAGGGATACCATGCACCGGCAAAGCACAGAGGTACGCCAAAGGCAGATCATAGATGCTTCTCTGGAAATTATTGCGGAAAAAGGAGTGAGCGGCCTGACAACAGGAGAAGTGGCCAAACGGGTCGGGTTTTCAGAGGCAGCCCTGTTTCGCCATTTCCCCAATAAGCTGGAAATATTAAAGGCAACCATGATAAGCGTCCATGAGGCCCTGATTAGTGAGATCAATATCATCGTTGCGGCAAAAAGCGGACCCCTGACCAAACTTGAAGACATCCTCAGGCTTCAGCTGTCTTTTATAGAAAAAAACAGGGGTATGCCCAGGATACTGTTCTCGGATGAGCTTCATCTGGGTGATACTGAACTCAGGGAAACTATCGTGAAGCGGCACCGGAATTACATGGAAATTATCAAGTCGATTATGCGGGAGGCGATTTCCGCCGGCATATTCAGGGCAGATATCGATGTCGATATGGCTGCCAGGGCTTTCTTCGGAATGATTCAGACAGCTGTGTTCAATTGCTCTCTGAACGGTTTTAAAACCGGGCTTGGCGAACAGTATGAGCCAATCGCAAGGTTTTTGCGCGGTTGTTTTATTGCCCGCAGCTATTGTGGCTGAGGCCGCCTAACAAGTGGCCGCAGCCCGCTGACTGCCGGGAAAATTCCTGGTTTTTGGCCAGGACATTTATTTTGCACATTAAGTAAGTGACCACTAACTAACTTAAGATGGCGGCGCCGCATGGCCGTTCTCAAGGTGGGAAATATGCAAAAATTGGAGGGGACAATTATGACCAAGAGCCAGAAAAAGTATTTGCTGGTATGTGTGGTATTAGTGATAGCACTGGGGATGCTGGCAGGATGGAGAATTAAAAAGCTGCAGGATGTTCCGGCGGCACAGGCAGGTTCCGGCTTCCCTGTAGAAACAGTAAAGGTGGGGAGAGATGTTGTTTCTGCCGGGTTAACCTATGTGGGTACTGTAGAACCCTTACAGGAGGTGGACCTGTCAGCCAAAATATCGGCCAGAATACTGAGCCTTGCGGGGAAGGAAGGGGATATCCTCAACGCCGGGCAGACTGTGGTGACTCTGGATAGCGGGGATCTGCAGGGGAAGATAAACACCCTGGGGAAAAAGGTGCAGGCAGCCGGAATCAACCGGGATTACTGGGAGAAACAGATTGAATTGTACCGGCCGCTCCTTGAGGAAGGGGCAATTTCAGAACATGATTTTCAGAAAACCGTGTTCAGCCGTGATACTGCAGCCAGCGGCTATGAAGAGGCAGAGGCTGCCTTGGATGAGGCCCGCATAAACCTGAACTATTCCATATTAAAGACCCCGATGACGGGGACGGTTACCAAGGTTCACAGTTTTCCCGGTGATATGGCTGTTCCCGGCAAACCGGTAATTACCCTGGCTGATGTAAGCAGGCTGAAAATAAGTGTTAAGGTTGTCCAGGACGATGTGGCCAAACTGAAAAAAGGGGGGACGGTGATGCTGTCCGCCGGTGAAGAAGGGCGGGAATTTCCGGCTGAAATAACCGAAATCTTCCCTTCACTGGACCCGAATCTGCGTACCGGGACTGTGGAGATTAGTGTTCCTCAGGAAATAATGCAGGAATACAGCCTGAAGCCGGGGATGAGTGTCAATGTGTTCTTTGTGCTGGGGCAGCGGGAGGATGTGCCGGTCGTCCCGAAACAGACCGTGCAGCAGGATAACCAAAACAACTATTTCGTGTATGTTGTCAAAGAGGGAGTTGCCCGGAAGCAGATTGTGGAAACCGGTCTCAGCAGTGACAGGTTAATTGAAATTAAGGGGGGCCTTAATGAGGGAGACCGGGTGGTTTCCTCAGGCTTGGTTGAAGTGTATGACGGAAGACCCTTATATCTCAAGGGAGAGGAGGGATAAGGTGAATATAGCCGAATTTTCCATCAAACACAGGTATACAGTTTTTGCCCTGGTTATTTTAATCCTGATTTTTGGGGTTTATGCTGCCAAGACGCTGAAAGTTGAACTTATGCCTGATACCAACCCGCCTCTGGTAAATGTGGTTACTTCATATCCCGGTGTATCGGCAAGAGATGTTGCCAGGGAAGTCAGTAAGCCGTTGGAAGAGGAACTGGCTACAGTTGACGGGGTTAAAAAAATCAAGTCCACATCACAGGACGGGCTGTCTCTGGTAAAGGTGGAATTCCATTACGGGCGGGATGTTGATACTGCTGCTGTGGATGTGCAAAATGCCATCAGCAGGATTAAAAGGGAACTTCCGGCGGGAATTCAGGACCCCCAGGTAATGAAATTCAGCACCTCAGACAAACCTATCGTAACATTTGCCTTAAACAGTGATAAAGTAAGTCTGGCTGCGGTCCGGGATCTGGCAGACAATGAACTGAAAACGGTATTGCAGACAGTTGACGGGGTTGCCGCTGTTGACGTGTTTGGGGGCAACAGGGGCCAGGTAAATATTCTGGTGGATAAAGCCCGGCTGGACGCTTTCAATATGTCTCTTGACCAGGTGACTGCCGCGGTCCGGGGACAGAACGTATCCCAGCCCGGGGGGAGAATTACGGGGGAAAATAGTGAATCCCTCATCAGGCTGGTTCAGGAATATGAGGACCTGGCTGACATAGAAAACACTGTTGTCAGCAACAGGCAGGGTAACCTGATCTACCTGAAGGACATTGCCTCAATTGATGCCTCGGGTGAGGAGAGCCGCAGTGAGTATCGTTTTAATGGGGAGACTACCATCGCCATCCAGATTTTAAAAAGGGACGATGCCAATACGGTTGAGGTGGTTGAGAGGCTTAAGGAAAAAATCGGTGAGCTGGAGAAAACTTACCCATACATTGAATTCCAGGTTGCTGATGATGATTCTGTTTTTACCCAGCAGGTTGTGGAAAATATGAGTGGAACCGTAAGAGATGCCATAATTCTGACTACCCTGATCATTCTTATCTCAATTGTCTCTATAAATGAGTCGGTGATTGTATCACTGTCTATGCCTATTTCGTTTCTGACCACACTGGCCTTAATGAAGCTGTCAGGCATGGAGCTTAACCTGATAACCCTGTCAGCCCTGATTCTGTCCGTAGGGATTGTTGTAGATGATTCTATCATCGTCCTGGAAAATATCATGAGACACTGTCATGAGTATGGCAAAGACATTAAAAGGGCCGCCATTGACGGGACTAAAGAGATTTTTCTGGCAGATATCGCCGGGACATCGACCAGCGCAATAGTGCTGATACCCCTTATTTTTGTGGAAGGATTTGTAGGCAAGGTTTTTGGTCCCCTTTCACTTACCCTGGTATATGCACTGAGCGCATCACTGTTGGTATCCCTGACAGTAATTCCACTTTTGGCCGTGCTTATGGGGGGACGTTCGTTTCCGCGACTGGAGAAGGTAACCGCTAAGATAGCTGCACCATACAAGTTTTTTATGGATAAACTCAAGGAATTTTTTCTGGTGACATTGTCAGGGGCCCTCAGGCGCAGGTGGCTGGCCGTGATTATTGCACTGGTCCTGCTGGGTTCCGGCGCTCAGCTGTTGAAGGCTATCGGAATGGAAGTTCTGCCTAAAATCGATTCCGGGACCTTTAATGTTTCCCTGGAAACATATGCGGGTACATCACTCAGTAAAACCGGTGATACTGTCAAACAGGTGGAGAATCTGCTGGCTGCCGAAAAAGAGGTCAGGAGTTACAGCACCCAGATAGGATATGAACCGGGCGGGCATTACCTGGGAGATTCCGGGGCCCTGGGAGTAACCAAAGCCAACATCACTGTCAACCTTTCCACCCGGAAGGAAAGGAAGGAAACTATCTGGGAAATAGAAGACCGGCTGAGAGGGGAAATTGCCCATATCCCCGGTATTGAAACATTTGTGGTCAAAGAATCCGGGGGGACTGCTATAGCTACCACTGCAGCCCCTATAGATGTGCGCATCTCAGGGCAGGATCCGGAAATAACCTACCGGCTGGCCCAGGAGGTGCAGACCCGTCTGGAGGATGTGCCGGGAGCGGTTAACCTGTACAAGAGCTGGTCCCTGAACAGCCCTGAGGTCCATATCAGGGTAAATGAAACAAGGGCTGCCGAGCTGGGACTGTCCCCGGCAGCTGTAATCAGGGAGGTATTTGCCAGCCTTGAAGGGGTTCCGGCCTCGGAAATCAAGTCCGCAAACCGCAAAGATACCCAGGTGCTGGTACGGTATCGGCCGGAAGACAGGACCTCCATGGAGCACCTGGAGAACGTTACTCTGACAACACCTGCGGGAGCACGTATCCCTTTAAGGGATGTTGCCGAAATTGAGATCAAAAAAGGCGCCAATATTGTTACCAGGGAAAACCTGGGACCAACTGTGGATGTACTCGGGTTTACCTATGGACGAACCTTTAGTCATGTTATGGATGACATAGAGGAGGAACTGAAAACTATCAGCCTGCCTGACGGGTATACCATAGCTGTTACCGGAGAGCAGTCAGACCTGAAAGACTCCATGGGTGACCTGATTTTTTCCCTGCTGCTGGCGTTGATTGCCATTTACCTGCTGCTGCTGGCCCAGTTCCGTTCCTTTATTCACCCGCTTACTGTTATGACCGCTATTCCACTGGTATTGATCGGGGTTTCTCTGGCCCTGCTGTTTACCGGCCAGTCTGTTTCCATGTCAGTAATGCTGGGACTGATACTTTTGGTGGGTACTGTTGTCAACAACTCAATCATGCTGATAGATTTTATTATCAGAGCCCGTGAATCCGGGAAATCCAGGTCAGAGGCAATTATAGAATCTGTACGCATCAGGTTCCGGCCCATTATGATGACTGCCATGTCTCAATTTGCCGGGATGTTTCCCCTGGCTTCGGGAATGGCCCTGGGTTCAGAGCGATTTGCTCCCCTGGCGATTGCGGTTATCGGGGGCGCCCTGACAGCCACTCTGCTGACTATGGTAATAGTCCCTGTTGTCTATACCCTTATTGATGATGTTGGAGCATTATTCGGAAGGGAAGGGGCAGGCAGGGCCGCGGAAATGACCGGGAACTGAATATGAATGATGCACGATCAAATAAGAGGGAGGTAATGATAAGATGCTGGTATTTGCCAGGGTGTTTCATGATCTGTTCACGGTGGTTTGGATTGGAGGTCTTTTAACCATGGGGCTTGTTGTTATGCCTGCTGCCAAAAAGATGTTTGAAGACCCCGAAAAATTTAAAAAATTCACCGGTATGGTGCATAAGCGAATGAGCTTATTGGGTAACCTCAGTATTGCCGTCCTGCTGATTACCGGAGTTCTTCTGGCCAGGAACGGCAGTGACTTTACAGGATTGTTCTCATTTGATAACCTGTACTCGGGTCTGCTGGCTGTAAAACACCTGGTTTTTCTGGCTATGGTGATAATAGTAGTGGCGCGTAACCTCATTGTAAAAAAGCAGGCCAGCCCTGCGGTACAGAAAAAAAGAATTCCTGAAAAGATGTTCCTGGCAAATGTACTTCTGGGAACGGCTGCCGTTGTTTTGAGCAGTATAATTTCTGCCATGGGGTGATAAAATTGTTTAATCGGCTTTCTAAAGGTAATCTGCAAGAAGATGTCGAACCCTGAATATAATGATACTATGTGAATGATATTGTCTTCACAGGTTTATTAAAGTAACTACTATGCAGCAAAGGAGGTTCGACATGACAGAACAACTTCGAAAAGAAGAGAAAACATGGGGGATGATGGCCCACCTGGGCATCTTTTCAGGTCACTTTATCCCCTTTGGCAACATTATTGCCCCCCTGGTAATTTGGCTGGTGAAGAAGGATGAGTCCGACTACGTGGCTTACCATGGCAAGGAATCACTAAATTTCCAGATATCTATTGCAATTTACATGATAGTATCGGTAATCCTGGCACTGCTGCTGGTTGGTTTCATCCTGGTAGCCGTACTCTGGGTATCTAATCTGGTCCTGGTCGTCATTGCCGGTATTAAGGCAAATGAAGGGGAACTATACCGTTACCCGCTCACAATAAGGTTTGTAAAATAAACATGGGAAGTTATCCCGATAGTTTTAATAGCATTTCTGAAACAGGGTGCCTCATTGGTGGGTTACCCTGTTTTTCTAGTCCGTTTTTTACCGTCTACCGGAGTCCAAATTCCACTTGACGTAATAACTCTCTCAATATAATTATGCTGTTCCCGTCAGAATTAACGTCACAGGAGCAATTTACTTAAGTTTGAATATACTGTAGTAAAACTATGGAGAGGTGATATTTTAATGGTTATTCCTAATCAAAGACAATGCCCGTCGGGAACAGTTTCTTATGTAATCAGGTCCGGCGATACGCTTTACAGCCTGGCAGCCAGGTTTAATACCACGGTTCAGGCCATTATTGCGGCCAACCCTGGCATTGACCCAAATAACCTGATGATAGGTCAGGTTATTTGCATACCACAGCCGGTGGGTCCACCGACCTGCCCCGGTGGAAGACTTTACACTATACAGCCCGGTGATACCCTGTTCCGGATTGCCCGGTTTTTCAACGTAACTGTTGATGCCATTCTGCAGGCCAATCCCGGGTTAGACCCGGATAACCTGGTTGTCGGCCGGATTATCTGTATTCCCGGAGCAGCGCCTCCTACTGAGTGCCCTGCCGGGACAGTGCCTTACATCATCCGTGCCGGGGACACCTATTTTGCCATTGCCGCAAGATTTAACACAACTGTGGCGGCCCTGATAGCAGCGAATCCGGGTGTTGACCCCAATGCCCTGGTAATCGGCCAGCGTATTTGTGTGCCTGGAGCGGCGCCTCCGACTGAGTGCCCTGCTGGGACAGTGCCTTACATAATCCGTGCCGGGGACACCTATTACGCCCTTGCCATAAGATTTAATACTACTGTTGAGGCCCTGATAGCAGCGAACCCCGGTGTTGACCCTAATGCCCTGGTGATAGGACAGCGTATCTGTGTACCTCGGGTAGCGCCTCCTACTGAGTGCCCTGCCGGGACAGTGCCTTACATCATCCGTGCCGGGGACACCTATTTTGCCATTGCCGCAAGATTTAACACAACTGTGGCGGCCCTGATAGCAGCGAATCCGGGTGTTGACCCCAATGCCCTGGTAATCGGCCAGCG